>CAYVIS010000011.1:0-24376 GCA_964451565.1 uncultured Neisseria sp. | reverse complement strand
CGGTGGCGGATTTGGTAGAACGCGCCTTGGTTGCGCGGCTCTTCCTGCGCCCACATCACTTCGGCGGCATTCGGGTATTTCGCCAGCTCGGCGGTGATGCTGTCATACGGGAACGGATAGAGCTGCTCCAAGCGCACGATGGCGATATCGTTCACCAAGCCGCGCTCTTCGCGGGCTTTGGCCAAATCGTAATACACCTGACCGGCGCACATAATCACGCGTTTCACTTTGCTGTTGTCGCGCTCTTCCACATCGCCGATTACCGGGCGGAAAGCCGAGCCTTCGGTGAAATCGCTCAGCGGGCTCATGGAATCTTTAAAGCGCAACAGGCGTTTCGACATAAACACAACCAGCGGTTTGCGGTAGGGGCGCAATACTTGGCGGCGCAGCATGTGGAACATCTGCGAAGCTTCAGACGGCATCACCACCTGAATATTGTTTTCCGAACACAATTGCAGCCAGCGCTCCAGGCGTGCAGACGAGTGTTCCGGGCCCTGGCCGTCGTAGCCGTGCGGCAGAATCACGGTCAGGCCGCACAAACGACCCCATTTGGTTTCGCCGGACGTAATGAATTGGTCGATGGCCACTTGCGCGCCGTTGGCAAAGTCGCCGAATTGGGCTTCCCAAATTGCCAGTTTGTCGGGCGCCGAGCAGGCAAAACCATATTCATAAGCCAACACGGCCTCTTCATTCAAAATAGAATCGATAACGATAAAGTCGGCTTGGCTTTCGCTCATATTGCTCAACGGCACATAGGCGCCCGCATCGCGTTTTTCACGGTTTTGGTCATGGAAAACAGCGTGGCGGTGTGAGAAAGTGCCGCGGCCGGAGTCTTCACCGGAAATGCGCACGCCGGTGCCGTTGGTCACCAAGCTGGCATAAGCCAATGTTTCGGCCATGCCCCAATCGGCAGGCTGCTCGCCGACAGCCATCGCGCGGCGGCCTTCCAATACTTTTTTCACGGTATTATGCAGTTGGAAGCCTTCCGGCACTTCGGTGAATTTGTCGGTCAGGCGTTTGATATCGGCAGCAGGCAGCGCGGTATCGACGGGGGTATTCCATTCGGTGCCGTTGTATTTGCTCCAATCCATCAGATTTTTGCGTTGATAGTCGGTGATGCGGGTCTGCTCGACATGCTCGCCTTTATCCAGCGCATCGCGGTATTCTTGGATGAAGCTTTCCGCCTCTTCTGCTTTTACCACGCCTTCTTTGGCCAGTTTTTCGGCATAAATGGCGCGGGTGCCCGGATGCTTGGACACGGCTTTATACATCATCGGTTGGGTCAGGAACGGATCGTCGCCCTCGTTGTGGCCGAGTTTGCGGTAACACACCAAATCAATGACCACATCTTTGCGGAATTTTTTGCGGTAATCCATCGCCGCCTGTGTAACGTAGCACACGGCTTCCGGGTCATCGCCATTCACGTGGAAAATCGGCGCATCCACCATTTTGGCGATGTCGGTACAGTGTGTGGTCGAACGCACGTCGCGCAAATCGGAAGTGGTGAAACCGATTTGGTTGTTGATGACGATATGCACGGTGCCGCCGGTGGTGTAGCCGCGGGTTTCGGAAAGGTTGAATGTGGCTTGGTTCACGCCCAAGCCGATAAAGGCTGAGTCACCGTGAATCAATACCGGCAAAATTGCAGCCTGTCCGTCGCCGTCGTAGCGGCGTTGGCGTGCACGTGCGGAGCCTTGCACCACCGGATTGACGATTTCCAGATGCGAGGGGTTAAACGCCAATGATACGTGCATCGGGCCGTCGGGCGTGGCGATGTCGGAGCTGAAACCCATGTGGTATTTCACGTCGCCGCTGGGTAGGGTTACTTCCGCTTTGCCTTCGAATTCGGCAAACAAATCACGCGGCAGTTTGCCCAAAGTGTTCACCAACACGTTCAGACGGCCACGGTGTGCCATGCCGATAATCACTTCTTCAACGCCGTCTTTCACGGAGTTTTGAATCAGGTAGTTCAAACCGGCAATCGAGCTTTCGCCGCCTTCCAGCGAGAAGCGTTTCTGACCCACGTATTTGGTGTGCAGGTAGCGTTCCAGCGTTTCGGCGGCAGTAATTTGTTTGAGGATACGGCGCTTTTCTTCGGCGCTGTATTTCGGGGTGGACAAATCGGTTTCAAAACGGTTGCGAATCCAACGACGCTCTTCGGTGTTGGCGATGTGCATGTATTCGATGCCGATGTGGCCGCAATAGGTTTGTTTGAGTTTGCTGATGATGTCGGAAAGCGGCAGTTTTTTGCCGGCATCGGCAAAGTCGCCGGCACCCAAGCTGAACTGCACCGCCATATCGGCATCGGTCAGGCCGTGATACGCGGGGTCGAGCGCTTCTGCATTAACCGGAAATTGGCGTTTGAGCGGGTCGAGTTGCGCCGCGGCTGCGCCCTGAATGCGGTAGGCTGAAATCAAACGCAATACCGACACTTGCTTCTGCATCAAATCAAAATCAACGGCACCGCCTGCAGCAGCGGTTGCTCTTTGTTTGGCCAGATTAGCAAACGATTCCTGAATCGGACGATGGGCAACATCGCGGTCTACCGCGCCCGGTTGGGCGGCAAGCTCGGTGAAATACTGTTTCCAATTTTCATCTACTGAATTGGGGTCGTTGAGATAGTTTTCGTATAGTTCTTCAATGTAAGGTGCGTTGGATCCAAATAAATATGAAAAATTTCGTTGTTCATCCATCATGGCTTTTGCCCTTTTTTGTATAGATAAAAGAGTAGAATTAGCTGCTCCCCAAACCGCCCTGAGGCCGTCTGAAAACACGGTTATTCTACTCTCTGAGTGGTGCGTTTACTAATGTCTTTACGTTGATTTATCGGTAGTTTTATTACAAACCGATAGAAAAACCTGCTTCAAATCAAACTCGGTTCATTTTCACATTAACAGTTGAAAAGACCCTGTTGATTCGAAGCAGGCTGCTCTGGTTAGCGTTTGTCTACAGACACATAATCGCGACGCGCGGCACCGTTATACAGTTGGCGCGGACGGCCGATTTTTTGGTTCGGATCGGCAATCATTTCGTGCCAATGTGAAATCCAGCCGACGGTACGCGCCAGCGCGAAAATCACAGTAAACATCGATACCGGGATACCCAGCGCCGACAACACGATGCCTGAATAGAAGTCGACGTTCGGATACAGTTTGCGCTCGATGAAGAACGGATCGTTCAGCGCGATTTGCTCCAGCTCCATCGCCAGTTTGAACTTCGGATCGTTTTCCAAGCCCAATTCTTTCAGCACTTCGTAGCAGGTCTCGCGCATGATGCTGGCACGCGGATCCATGTTGCGGTATACGCGGTGGCCGAAGCCCATCAGGCGGTATTTGCGCTCTTTCACGCCTTCCATGAATTCAGGCACGCGCGATACATCGCCGATTTCGTCCAGCATTTTCAACACGGCTTCATTGGCACCGCCGTGTGCCGGACCCCACAAGCAGGCAATACCGGCAGCGATACAGGCAAACGGGTTGGCACCGGAAGAACCGGCCAAGCGCACGGTTGAGGTAGACGCGTTTTGCTCGTGGTCGGCATGCAGGATGAAGATGCGGTCAAGTGCGCGCACCAATACCGGGTTCGGCTCGTAATCTTCACACGGTGTCGCAAACATCATGTGCATGAAGTTGGCAGTGTATGACAAATCATTGCGCGGATAGTTAAACGGCAGGCCGTTTGAATAGCGGTAACACATCGCAGCAATGGTCGGGATTTTGGAAATCAGGCGGAATTCGGCAATACGGCGGTGCTCCGGATTGGTGATGTCCAAGCTGTCTTGGTAGAAGGCAGCCAATGCGCCGACCACACCCACCATCATCGCCATCGGGTGCGCATCGCGACGGAAACCGCGGAAGAACCAGGTCAGCTGCTCGTGCACCATGGTATGGCGGGTTACGCCTTCCACAAATTTGGCTTTCTGCTCGGCAGTCGGCAATTCGCCGTGAATCAGCAGATAACAGGTTTCCAGATAATCACTGTGTTCTGCCAGCTGCTCGATAGGATAGCCGCGATAATAGAGTTGGCCTTTATCACCATCAATAAAGGTGATTTTCGATTCGCAGCTTGCAGTAGAGACAAAGCCCGGATCGAAAGTAAACATACCGGTGCCTTTGGTAAAGGCGCGGATATCGACTACATCATTGCCCAGAGTGCCCTCCAATACCGGCAGCTCCAGCGTTTCTTTACCTTCAACTTGCAATTTGACGGTTTTAGACATCTCTTTTACTCCTTTTTCTTATTTGAATTTCAACACAGCTATAGCTGCATCTCTTGCTTTCAGACGGCCTCTTGATGACTTTGTGCTTGTGAAGCAGAAGGTGTCAGGCCTTTCTGATTTTTTCCAACAGCGGGAGGAAATGCTGTTTGTCTGTCTGCTCTTTTTCGTTGACCAAGGCCAGAAATTCCTGGTCGGGCAAGTCTAAGATTTCAACAAACACAGTCAATTCATCATCGCTCAGGTGCTGGAATTCTTTATCCATAAACCGCCCGAGCAGGATATCCAGCTCGAGCAGCCCACGGCGGGTTTGAAAACGGATGCGCCGTTTTTCAGTTTCGCTGAAAGTCGTCATGAACTTAAATCGCCCGTTTCAACATGATTTCTTTAATCTTACCGATGGCTCGGGTCGGATTCAAGTGTTTCGGACACACATCCACGCAGTTCATAATGGTGTGGCAGCGGAACAGGCGATACGGGTCGTTCAGGTTGTCCAAACGCTCGTTGGTGATGGTATCGCGGCTGTCGGCGATGAAGCGGTAGGCATTAAGCAAACCTGAGGGGCCGACGAACTTATCCGGATTCCACCAAAATGACGGGCAGGCAGTCGAACAGCAGGCGCAGAGAATACACTCATACAGGCCGTCCAGCTCTTTGCGGTCTTCCTGGCTTTGCAGACGCTCTTTATTGGCATCAACCGGCGTATCGTTCACCACATACGGCTTGATGGAATGATATTGGTTGAAAAACTGGGTCATGTCCACAATCAAATCGCGGATAACCGGCAAACCGGGCAGCGGACGCAACACGATGGGCTGCTTGAGGCTGCGGATATCGGTCAAACAGGCCAAACCGTTTTTGCCGTTGATGTTCATGCCGTCTGAACCGCAAATGCCTTCGCGGCAGGAGCGGCGGAACGACACGGCATCGTCTTGTGCTTTAATCTTCACCAACGCATCCAACAGCTTCACATCGGTCGGCTCGATTTCGATTTCATAATCTTTCAGGTACGGCTTGGCATCCACATCAGGATTGTAGCGGTACACTTTAAAACGTACTTTTTCCATGTGCTTGTGTCCTTAGTAAACGCGTTTGGCCGGCTCGATGTAATCCACGCTGAGCGGTTTGGTATGTACCGGCTTGTAGGCCAGGCTGTTGTCGGCGGTGTAGAACAAGGTGTGTTTCATCCAAGTTTCATCGTCACGCTCGGGATGGTCGTCGGAAGCGTGGGCACCGCGCGATTCTTTACGCGCTTCTGCCGATACCAGCGTGGCTTTGGCCACTTCAATCAGGTTGTCCAATTCCAAAGCCTCGATACGCGCCGTGTTCCACACTTGGCTCTTATCTTGGATTTCGGTTTGTTTCACGCGCTCGGCCAAGGACAATACTTTATCGACACCCTCTTTCAGAATCGCATCGGTACGGAATACACCTGCGTGCAGTTGGACGGTGCGTTGCAGTTCGCCGCGCAAGGCATCAACATTTTCGCCACCTGTTTGGGTGTTCAAACGATCCAAACGCTGCTTGGTCAGACCGCCTGCATTATCCGGCAGGGCTTTCCAATCGCTTTGCTGTTTGATGTATTCAATCATACTGTCGCCGGCCGATTTACCGAATACTACCAAGTCGAGCAGCGAGTTGGTACCCAAACGGTTGGCTCCGTGCACAGACGCGCAGGCGCACTCACCCGCTGCATACAGGCCGTTTACCACTGCTTCGGGGTTACCGTCTTTCGGCACCACAACTTCGCCCAAGTAGTTGGTGGGAATACCGCCCATCATGTAGTGGGTAGTCGGCACCACCGGAATCGGGTCTTTAATCGGATCGATACCGGCAAACTGAATGGAAATTTCGCGGATGCCCGGCAGTTTTTCCATAATTTTTTCAGCACCGATATGGTCGATTTTCAGCAACACATGGTCTTTGTTTTTACCGCAGCCGCGGCCTTCGAAAATTTCCATCGCCATCGCGCGGGAAACCACATCACGTGAAGCAAGGTCTTTTACGGTCGGCGCATAGCGCTCCATAAAGCGTTCGCCGTCGCAGTTGAGCAGAATACCGCCCTCACCGCGTACACCTTCGGTAATCAATACGCCGGCACCGGCCACACCGGTCGGGTGGAATTGCCAGAATTCCATGTCTTCCAGCGGAATGCCGGCACGGGCGCAAATGCCCAAGCCGTCGCCGGTGTTCATAAAGGCGTTGGTGGAAGATGCGTAAATACGGCCCGCACCGCCGGTGGCAAACAACACGGCTTTGGCGTGGAAAATATACGTTTCGCCGGTTTCCATTTCCATCGCGGTCACGCCGACTACGTCGCCGTTTTCGTCACGAATCAAATCCAGCGCCGTCCATTCCACGAAGAATTGGGTGTTGGCGCGCACGTTTTGCTGATACAGCGTGTGCAGCATGGCATGGCCGGTACGGTCGGCCACAGCGCAGGCACGCTCAACCGCACGTTTACCGTGTTCGGCAGTATGGCCGCCAAACGGACGCTGATAGATTTTGCCGCTTTCTACGCGGTCAAACGGCATACCCATGTGCTCCAGCTCGATAACGGCTTCGGGCGCACGACGGCACATAAATTCGATGGCATCTTGGTCGCCGAGCCAGTCGGAACCTTTTACGGTGTCATACATGTGCCAATCCCAACGGTCTTCCTGCACATTACCCAATGATGCGGAAATACCGCCCTGCGCCGCTACGGTGTGCGAACGGGTCGGGAACACTTTAGACAATACGGCTGTATTCAAGCCGGATTGGGACAATTGCAATGCAGCGCGCAAACCGGCACCGCCGCCGCCGACGATAACGGCGTCAAACTTACGAATAGGAAAACTCATACCAACCCCCAAATTACTTTAACCGAATATACCAAGCAGCCCACCAGCCACACGATGGTTGCCGACTGCAAAAACAGACGCAGGCCGAAAGGCTTGATGTAGTCCATCCACAAATCGCGGACACCTACCCAAGCGTGCAGGAACAAGGCCACAAAAGTAACTTGGGTAAACACTTTAACCCAGGTTTGAGCAAAAAACGCCTGCCAAGCCTCATAACCGCTCGGCAAAGCCAGAAGAAAAATAACAAACACCACAGTATAAATCAGCATAATCACTGCGGTAATGCGCTGCATCGCCCAATCGCGCAAGCCGTAATGGGCACCGGCCAGTTTGCGGTCTACCATAACCATGCTCCCAAAATAACGGTCAATACCAAAGCAGCCACAAAAGTGAATTTGGCTGTTGTGCGGGCGGTTTGCAGTTCCAAGCCTTTATGCGCATCCAGAAGCAGGAAGCGGATACCGGCGATGGAATGGTGCAGATAAGCCCACAAGAGCACAATCAAACCCAGCTTGACCAAGGGGTTGGCTACAACGGATTGGTAGGTTTCAAACGCCGATTCACGGCTCAACGTACCGGCCAGAAAGCACAACAACAGCGGCAGGCTCACAAATAAAATGACCCCGCTGATGCGGTGCAGAATGGAAACAATCCCAGGAATCGGCAACCTGATGTTGGGGATTTCAAGGAATACAGGGCGTTGCTTCGTCTGCATTTCAATTCCTCTTTAATATCGTTTTTCTCAAAAATACTCAAAACCCTAGCAGCTTCGACAAGCTGAAACATCTAGCTACACGAAACTACGGTGCATATAATTTACCTCGTTTACCAGTTATTGAACAGCCCCCAGCCACATATTTTTTAATGAAATTTAACAACGGTCTTACAAATCAATACCTTTGCATCAGACTACACCGCTACAGAAACCAATAACAACAAAGCGTTAGATATCCCAAGCTGCATTTTTACGCCATTTTCAGCCATTGCCGCACGCTATAAATTCATTGTCATTATTTATGCAAAAATATCCGCAAGCGCAATATCGGCCATATTTTCTTGAAAATACCGCTCTCAAAATCCCAAAAATGCCAACAAAGCGCCCAATTTATATCATAAATGCGTCAAGCCCTTGTTTTCCTTAAATCCTTGCAACTTCCTCTCCGCGCCATTTTCTATCCGCAAACGGCAAAGTTTCACTTCGCTACAAAATAATATTGCCCCTCTGCATAAATTTGGTATGATACGGCTTGTTGCAGGCAGGTTTACAAACTTTAGTATTGAAGCAATCCGTTTCAATCATATCGCAACAAACCTGACATGCCGCGCAAAAGCACTACAGAGTCGGGAAGCAATTGCTTGTCAGCCAAACATTTGTTTTAGAATGACAACATATTACCTCCAACTGGCGACCCTGCATCTTAACAACACGAATTCACTCAGGAGAATATTGGTATGAAATCACCCGTTCGAGTTGCCGTTACCGGCGCTGCCGGCCAAATTGGTTATGCTATTCTGTTCCGTATCGCCAGCGGCGAAATGCTGGGTAAAGACCAGCCGGTTATTTTGCAGTTGCTCGATTTGCCGCAAGCTCAAAATGCCGTCAAAGGTGTGATGATGGAGCTGCAAGACTGCGCCTTCCCTCTGCTGGCCGGTATGTCGACTACCGACAACCCCGAAGAAGCGTTTAAAGATGCGCAAATCGCCATTCTGATTGGCTCTCGTCCGCGCAGCAAAGGCATGGAACGTGCCGACCTGCTGCAAGCCAATGCCGAAATATTCACCGTACAAGGTGCGGCGTTGAACAAAGTGGCCGATCGCAATGTGAAAGTTTTAGTTGTCGGCAACCCGGCCAACACCAATGCCTACATCGCCATGAAATCGGCACCCGACCTGCCCGCTAAAAACTTCACCGCCATGCTGCGCCTCGACCACAACCGCGCCTTGAGCCAAGTGGCCGAGAAAACCGGTAAAGCCGTGGCCGATATTGAAAAATTGTGTGTTTGGGGCAACCACTCGCCCACCATGTATGCCGACTACCGCTTTGCCACCATCAACGGTGAAAGCGTCAAAGATTTGATTAACGACCAAGAATGGAATGCCGACGTATTCCTGCCCACCGTCGGCAAACGCGGCGCCGCCATTATCGAAGCACGCGGCCTCTCTTCTGCCGCCTCTGCCGCCAACGCCGCCATCGACCACGTCCGCGACTGGGTGTTGGGCACCAACGGCAAATGGGTAACCATGGGCATTCCTTCAGACGGCTCTTACGACATTCCCGCCGAAACCATGTTCGGCTTCCCCGTTACCTGTGAAAACGGTGAATACAAACTGGTGGAAGGCTTGGAAATCGACGAATTCAGCCGCGAGCGCATCAACATCACCTTGAAAGAATTGGAAGAAGAAAAAGCCGGTGTCGCGCATCTGCTGTAATATTTCTTCCGTTTAAATAAGCGCATAGGCCGTCTGAAACGTTTTCAGACGGCCTTTTAATTGGGTGCAAAACTCAACATCGGTTTCAGACGGCCTCAGACCGGTATCTACAATAAACAACGCCATTCCGGTTTCATGTTCCAATAACCGATACTCTTAACCGACCCCATACCGCCACAGCAACCGAGCGTAAAAACAGATTAAAAACCAAAAAGGCAATCAGGAAAATCAAAGCTACTTGATTGATTACAAAGCATTAAAAATACAATCCGCCCAACCTGCTGCCCACGCCGCCTTTACACTATTGAAAACCCTGCGTTTATCCCTTATGTTTAACACACGCAGATTTCATTTATACGAAAGGATTCAGCCGATGAGCAAACCTTCTCCCGAGGAATTTATTCCGAAGTTCCGCCAAAAAAAGCTTGATGAACCGGGCTTTCTGAGAAAAGTTGCCCGTTTTGCAGGCCGCTTGGGTGCGCCTGCCCTGCGCCAGCTGTATGCCCTTTATTTCCTGTTTAAAGACCCTGCCACGCCCAAACGCGCCAAAATGATTATCTTGGGCGCACTGGTCTACTTTTTCAGCCCCATCGACAGCATTCCCGATTTGCTCGGCCCCTTGGGCTTCACCGACGACATCGCCGTGATTGCGCTGGTTTATTCGCAAATGAAAAGCTACTTAACCGATGAAATCCGCGCCAAAGCGCGTTTAGCGGCAGAGGAGCTTCTGAAATAATCATCGGTTTACCACCTTGTCAAACCCATCAAAAAGCCGTCTGAAATATTTCAGACGGCTTTTTGATTAATCATGCATTATTGCAGCGGTTTCATGTTCATCACTTCCATCAGGAAGTTGGTGAATGCCGGGTTGGCCGGTTTGTTGCGCATATTCGGCCAACGTTGCTGCCAGCCTTTGAGCGCATTTTGAATATAGAGCTTGGATTGCTCGGTGTTGATGGCGCCGCGCTGGCTGTCGACGGCAGAGCGCAGGTAAACGTCATACACGCTGTCGTCTACGGCATTGCGGCCTACCAGCTGGATGCGGTAGCGGTTGAGGTATTGCGCTGCCTGCACTTTGGTAATCTGGCCTTGGCTGACCTGATAGCTCAGGCGCGTTGCCTCATCACGGATTTTTGACACATCCGACCAATGGTTTGATGCCAGGCGGTAAGTTGCTTTGCTGGTATCAACGGTGGTGTTGGTCGGGCGAACAGGCACTTCTTTCAAAGTGGGCAGATAGATTGAACTACAGCCGGAAAGTGCCGCCAATGCGAATAAGAGGGGGATATGTTTTTTCATGGCACTCATTATAATCAGGTTTGACCGATAATCAAAATGCTAAACATACAAGCGGACGGAATTTCTGCTTAATTGCAACACCGCCGCTGCACCATTCAACCGGCAGCCTGAAAATGCAGATATAGTGAATTAACTTTAAACCCATACAGCGTTGGCTCGCCTTGTATTGATTCAAATTCAATCCACTATAAAATCAATCGGCAAACCGATGATTTATAAAAATATTGCCTTTCAGACGGCCTTATTCCGCACTATACAACAAAAAAGCCGTTTGTAACGGCTTTTTTGTCTGCATCACGTGTTTATACCAAATCGGCAAACAGCGGCGTAGAAAGATAGCGCTCGCCGTAAGACGGAATCAGCACCACAATCAGCTTGCCTTTGTTTTCCGGCTTTTTCGCCAACTCCAGCGCGCTCCATACTGCAGCACCGGAAGAAATGCCCACCAAGATACCTTCTTTTTCCGCCATTGCGCGGGCGGTGGTGAAAGATACTTCGTTCGGCACTTGAATCACGCTGTCGTAAATTTCGGTGTTCAACACGCTCGGTATAAAACCTGCGCCAATGCCCTGAATCGGGTGCGGGCCTTTTTCGCCACCGCTCAACACAGGCGATGCTTCCGGTTCGACGGCCACAATTTCCACGCCCGGTTTTTTGGCTTTCAACACTTCGCCCACGCCGGTGATGGTGCCGCCGGTGCCGACACCGGCCACGAAAATATCCACTTCGCCATCGGTATCGCGCCAGATTTCTTCGCCGGTGGTTTCGCGGTGCACTTGCGGGTTGGCTTCATTGTCAAACTGGCGCGGCATGAAGTAGACATCCGGATTTTCGTCTACCAGCGCCTGTGCTTTGGCAATCGCGCCACCCATGCCTTCAGCTGCGGGCGTCAGAATCAATTCCGCACCGAATGCGCGCAACAGCATACGGCGCTCTTTACTCATGCTCTCGGGCATGGTGATGGCCAGTTTGTAGCCGCGCGCCGCGCACACCATCGCCAAACCGATGCCGGTATTGCCGCTGGTGGCTTCCACAATCACGGTTTCTTTATGGATTTTGCCTGCTTTCTCAGCGGCTTCAATCATCGCTTCGGCAATGCGGTCTTTCACGCTGCTGCCGGGATTGAAAAATTCCAGTTTGGCCACCACCCGGGCTTCCAAACCCTCGGTCAGGCTGTTTAATTCCACCAACGGGGTGTTGCCGATTAAATCGGTAATGCTGTGGGCGATATTCATAAATGCGTGCTCCTGATGGTTGGGTTAACTTAGCCAGTATACTAAACACAGGCCGTCTGAAAACAAAATACTTAATCTTTTCTAGTTTATAACTTTTAGTTGTAAGTCATCCTCAATAGCGGATTTCCAACAACGCGGTAATCACATAGGCCGTCTGAAAGAGCAGCGCCAGCAAAATGCCCGATTGCAGCTGCTTGCCGCTGAAATGGTTGGCCGGTTCGCGCATAATGCGGCTGCGGTGCAGATAAAAAATCAGCATCAACACCGCCTGCGTGCAAATCCAATACACGGGTTTGAAAGCATACATCTGCAACAAAGCGGGCAACACATAAGGCGTGATGCCTGTCGGAAAACGATACCACACCATCGCCAGCAACGCGGCAAACACCAGCGTCATCAAGGCGCCGCTGACGGCAAACAGACTGATAAACCCGCCCGATTCCGCCACATAGCGCCCCGCCCGGCCCGGCTGCTTTTTCCAGCGCAACACAAAGAAAAACAGGCTCGCCAACGTAATATACAGATGCGGCATATAGAGCGTGCTCAAATGCGTGATACCCCACACGCCGGGCAGCAGGCGCGCGCCGATAATGCCGAAGCCCGCCCATAAAGCGATGCTGCCCCACAGCCATTGCAACTCGCCTGCTTTGAATGCCGCCACCAAAAACACTGCAATATAAGCCGCCAGAAACCACAAGCTGATATCGGTCGTCATTTAGCGGTAGCCCATCATGCGCGACAATGCCACGCCCACCGCTTCGGCCATGCGCTCTACCCACTCTGTCGGCAAATCGGCGGCAAACCGGTTCACATCCGCATCAGCCGCCAAAATCACCGCACCCGTTTTTCCGCCAATCGGCACCGGCAATTGCAGGAAGCTTTCCGCCACCGCTTCACTTTGCGGCAGCAGCGCACGCATTTCCGCGCTGATTTTATTGCCGAGCAAAGGCTTGTCCAGCGCCTTGATTGCCGCCCGCGTTTTGGCATCGCGCACGACGATTTCATCGGGAATACGCGTTTTATTGTTGGGCTCGGCTGCCAGCGCCAGGCGAAATTGCTGCAAGCCGAATGCCTGCGCCAGAGAATCATACAGCGCCTGCACCAACTGGCCGACCGTATTCGCATCCAGCAAAGCAATGTCGAGCGCCAACACGCGCCGCATGGTTGCCTGATTAGCTTCCGAAGCCTCATACATGGTTTGCAGCTGGTCGGCCATTTTTTCGATTTTCAGCTGCGAGGCAACCAGCTGCCCCTGCGCAAACGAGCGCACTTTCTCATCACGCATGCGCACGCCGAGCGCATCCGCATGCTCGGCCAGAAACTCGGGGTGGCTTTTTAAAAAGTCCAAAACATTTTGCTTATTCATTTAATATTGCAACTCGCCTTCAAATACCGTTTCAGCAGGGCCGGTCATCATCACATCCGCGCCGTCCTGCCACTCAATCGACAAATCTCCGCCCGGCAGGCTCACCCGCACAGGCGCGCCGCCCGTCAGCAGCCCCAGCCGCACACCGGCCACCACCGCCGCGCAGGCGCCGGTGCCGCAAGCCTGCGTTTCACCCGTGCCGCGCTCGTATACGCGCAGATTGATGTGCTGCGGGTCGACCACCTGCATAAAGCCGACATTCACGCGCTCGGGAAACTGCTCGTGCGATTCGATGGTCTCGCCCCACAACGCCACCGGCGCGGTTTGCGTATCTTCTACCACAATCACCGCATGCGGATTGCCCATATTGACGCAGCTCACCTGCACCGATTCCAAACCCATCAATACCGTATGCGTCAGCGCATCGGCTTCTTCATCCGCCGCCGGCACAAACGGAATTTCGTGCGGCGCAAAATGCGGCTTGCCCATATTGACCGTTACCAAGCCGTTGGGCAGCAGCTTCGGCACAATAATCCCGCGCGCCGTTTCCACCATAATTTCCTGCTTGTCGGTCAGGCCTTTATCCGCCACAAAACGCACAAAACAACGCGCACCATTGCCACACTGCTCCACTTCGCCGCCGTCGGCATTGAAAATACGGTAACGGAAATCCACGCCTTCTGTCGTGGCTTTTTCCACCAGCAACAGCTGATCGAAGCCGATGCCGGTATAGCGGTTCGACCATTCGGCCAGCGGCGCGTTGAGCGGGTCAAACTGCTGGCTGATGCCGTCGATAACCATAAAATCATTGCCCAAGCCGTGCATTTTGGTAAATTTCAGCGTATTCATCTCATGATTCCTTAAAACTTTCTACCGCCCGATTAGGCTGATCAGCCTGCGTTTCAGACGGCCTATTATCTTTTGTATTCTTAATCATATCCACATGCAGCGGCCAATCATGCTCACGCCGCTACGGCCAAATGGCACAAAGGCCGTCTGAACACACCAGCAGAATTCTACACCACATCTGCCATACTGCGTGCTTTTCAGACGGCCTGATAGATTCCGCTTATTAAGACTAACTTCTCCTTATTCAAGCAAGAACTTTTATCAAGCATGAGGCTTTCCGCTGTTTTTTCAAGCCGCTCCTCTTGGCAAACTGCCTCGAAAAACAGCAACCCAGCCCTTTCAGAAACCATCCAAACTGCTATAAGTTGCACAGATGCAACAGAATCAAACGGTTTATTTCCCCGATAATCGGTATTTTTTAATGCCGAAATCTGCCCAATCCAGTCACTTTTCACACCTTCGGAAACCTGACCCGCTTTAAAATATCTCCCTCTTTTTTCTCATCTTTTTAAATGATGAAATTTCATCAATTTAAGCGGGGTGACGAAAATCGGCACATTATGCCCGCCAGCAGCACCGTTTTCATACCGCTCATCAGGCAAATTACCCACTCAGTAAAATAATTTTGACAAATTAGCTATTGTCGTTTTCTCAATCCATTGGCAAAATACACCCATCGAAACGCAAACACCGCCGCAAACGGCATTCGATTTGCAACTATAGCGGATTAAATTCAATCCGCTATAAAAAACAACCGCACCACGATGCGGACAACACAATAATTGATACAAACATATTACGAATAGGACAACATAATGAACATCCGCCGCACCCTCTCCACCCTGCTGACCCTCTCTCTGCTCGCCGGTGCCCAACAAGCCATGGCTGCCGACATCGTATTCCACCAAAAAGCTTCGGAAGCCCGCGCCCCCATCAAAGGCAACGTTGCCATGCGCCTCACCCTCAGCCCCGAAGGCCAAACCAGCGATGTGCGCGTTATCCGCAGCAGCGGCTCGCAAGCAATCGATCAGCAGGCCGTGGCTTGGATGGAAGCGCAGACCATGCAGCCGGTCACCAAAAACAACCAGCCCATCGAGTTCAGCTTCGTTAAAGAAATCAAATTCTCCGATGCCGACGCCGTGCAACTGAGCATGAACTAAAAACCACAGTTTTCCCACAAACGCTTTCTCTTCCTGAGAAAGCGTTTTGTTTGATGCCTTTATGATATGGTGAATTAGGTTGAACCCATACAGCGTTGGCCTGCCTTGTCTTGATTCAACCTAACCCTCCATACCTTAAGGCCGTCTGAACGCTGATTTCAAGCAATCGCAAATCAGCGCAAAAACCACAAAAACACAGCCCGCGCCACACCAATCCGCCCCACTTAGCAGCCTTTACGTCTTTTCACGTCAAATCCGCTATACTTATCCCTACCGTAGCATTTTTGAAAGAAACGCATTATGAAACATTTGGCTATTGCCGCTGCTCTGGCGGTTTCCCTGTCGGCTTGCAGCGTGGGCACGCCGGGTATGTCGGTCGGTTTGGGCGTCGGCACAGGCATCGGCCGTCACGTCGGCCTCGGCACTTCTATCAACATTCCGGTCGGTTTGGACAAAACCCGCAGCGGCAACAGCGGCAGCGGCGTGAACGTGATTGAAGAACAAATCGTCACCTATTTCGATGCCCAAGGCAAAGCCGTCGACAGCCAAACCCAAGGCGGCTATTACCGCCAGCTGATCAGCAAACGCGGCAGCGAATATATCGTGCAGGATTTCTACAGCGACAACAGCCGCAAGCGCACCGATCCCTACTCCCTCTCGCGCACGCAGCTGATGGATTTCCGCGCCCATCCCGCCAATGGCACGCTCACCACCTACGCCTATAACGGCAACCTGATGCAGCAACAGGTGTATCAAAACAACCGCCTGATTAATGCCAAATATTAAGCATCCATCCACAACAAAGGCCGTCTGAAAGCGTTCAGACGGCCTTTGTTTCTTAATGTTGCGTTAAGCCAAAAACAGCTTATACGCAGCATTATCGCTTTCATCTTCATAGCTGTAGCCAAGCTGGTCGAGGAATTCGCCAAACGCTTCCCACTCTTGCGGCGGCACATCCACGCCCACCAACACGCGGCCGTAATCGGCGCCGTGGTTGCGGTAGTGGAAAAGCGTGATGTTCCAGCCGGTCTGCATATGGCTGAGGAAACGCGCCAGCGCGCCGGGGCGCTCGGGAAATTCAAAGCTCACCACGCGCTCATTGGCCACTTTATGCGTGCGCCCGCCCACCATATAACGGATGTGGATTTTGGCGATTTCATCATTGGTCAAATCCTGATTCGGCAGACCCGCCGCGGTCAACTCTTCGCCGATGCGCGCCAAATCCTGCACGCCGGCGGTTTGGATGCCCACAAAAATATGCGCGGTTTCATCATCGCCGTAGCGGTAGTTGAATTCGGTGATGTTGCGGTTGCCCAAAATATTGATAAATTTCAGGAAGCTGCCCGGTTTTTCAGGAATCGACACCGCAAAAATGCCTTCGTTGCCCTCACCCAATTCACTGCGCTCGGAAACATGGCGCAAGCGGTGGAAATTCATGTTGGCGCCGCTGGTAATCGCCACCAGCGTCTGCCCCTGCGCCTGATTGCGTGCAATGTATGATTTCAAACCCGCCAGCGCCAACGCGCCTGCCGGTTCGGCGATGCTGCGGGTGTCGTCGAAAATATCTTTAATCGCGCCGCAGACGGCATCGGTGTCGACTGTGATGATATCGTCGAGCAAATCTTTGCAGATGCGGAACGTTTCCTCGCCCACCAGCTTCACCGCCGTGCCGTCTGAAAACAGCCCGACATCTTTCAGCTCCACCCGTTCGCCTTTGGCAATCGACAGCTTCATGTCGCAGGAATCGTTGGTCTGCACACCGATTAATTTGATTTCCGGGCGCACCTGCTTGATAAACGCCGCCATACCCGCCGCCAAGCCGCCGCCGCCGATGGGTACAAACACCGCATCAATCGCGCCCGGATTTTGGCGCAGGATTTCCATCGCCACCGTGCCCTGTCCGGCAATCACATCGGGGTCGTCAAACGGCGCGATATAGGTGAGGCCGCTGCTGGCCACCAATTCCATCGCATGATCGTAAGCATCATTATAAGACACGCCCTTCAACACCACCT
The DNA here is from genome assembly GCA_964451565.1 of uncultured Neisseria sp. GTDB lineage: Bacteria > Pseudomonadota > Gammaproteobacteria > Burkholderiales > Neisseriaceae > Neisseria. The sequence continues at coordinate 6,963 of CAYVIS010000011.1, read as the reverse complement.
TGCCGCCGCGGTTGCGCACCGCATCAATCTTGATTTGCGGCGTGGTGGCAGGCATCACAATCGTCGCCTCACAGCCGAGCCGCTGTGCCGACAACGCCACGCCCTGCGCATGGTTGCCTGCGCTGGCCGTAATCACGCCTTTTTCCAACGCCGCTTTCGGCAACCTGGCCATTTTATTGTAGGCACCGCGGATTTTGAACGAAAATACCGGCTGCAGGTCTTCTCTCTTGAGCAGGATATTGTTGTTCAGACGGCGTGACAAAATCCGCGCCGGCTCCAGCGGCGTTTCCACCGCCACATCGTATACGGAAGCAGTCAGAATGCGGATAAGGTAATCGGAATAAGAAAGCGGTTTGGTGTCCATAAAAAGAGAATCGGCCTGTGAATAAACAAACGCGGCATATACCCCTGCGGCAAGCACCCGGCATATGCGGCAAACAAAGGTAAAACCATACCCGCGAGGCCGTCTGAAAGCAAGAAAAATGTTAGCAATTATAACGATTATAGGTATAATGTAGCGCTGCTGCACTTGCAGCTAAATAGCGGCGTTTGCTGTAAAACCCGCCGAATATTGCGCCAAACGCACCCCAATACCGCCAGGCCGTCTGAACGGACGGCCTGTATGTTTATCTGAAAAATCGAAAAGTTCTGCCCCATGAAAAAAACCTTAATCGGCCTTTCCATTTCCGCCCTGCTGCTCGGCCATGCCGTTGCCGCGCCCGAAACCGCCTCCGCGCCCGCTTCGGCTCCGCAAACCGCCGCCTCAGCCGCCGCCCCCGCGCAAACCCCCGCCGCGGCCGCACCGCAAGCCGCCGCCGTTGCCCCCCTGCCCGAAATCGCCGCCACCGCCTATCTGGTCAAAGACCTCCACAGCGGCCAAGTGTTGGCACAAAAAGACCTCAACACCCAAATCGAGCCTGCCTCGCTCACCAAGCTGATGACTGCCTATCTCGCCTTCAAAGCGCTCGACAACGGCACCCTCAAGCCTGAGCAGATGCTCACCGTTTCCGAAAAAGGCTGGAAAGCCGAAGGCTCGCGCATGTTTCTCGAACCGCGCACGCCCGCCAGCGTCAGCGACCTGATTAAAGGCCTGATTGTCCAATCCGGCAACGACGCCGCCATCACCCTCGCCGAAGCCATCGGCGGCAGCGAAGAAGGCTTCGCCACCATGATGAACGCCGAAGCCAAACGCCTGGGCATGAACCAAACCTTCTTCGCCAACAGCACCGGCCTGCCCGCCGAAGGCCACCTCACCAGCGTCAACGACCTGGCCATCCTCGCCGGCGCCATCATCAACGACTTCCCAAAGTATTACCCGATTTACTCGATGAAATCGTTTAAATACAACAATATCGAGCAACCCAACCGCAACCTGCTGCTCTACCGCGATGCCAGCGTCGACGGCCTCAAAACCGGCCACACCAGCAGCGCAGGCTACAACCTCGTCGCCTCCAGCAAACGCAACGGCCGCCGCGTCGTTTCCGTCGTTGTCGGCACCGCCAGCCCCGAAGCACGCGCCGCCGAAAGCAGCAAGCTCCTCAACTGGGCGCTGCAATCGTTCGACACGCCCAAGCTGTATGACGCCGACCAAACCATCTCGCAAGTGAAAGTCTACAAAGGCGCCGCCAACGCCGTAAACGTCGGTTTCATCGAGCCCGCCTTCGTCACCCTCCCCCATGGCGAGGGCAAAAACATCAAACCGATTCTCGAAACCGTGCAACCCGTGCTCGCGCCGATTCAAAAAGGCCAAGTATTGGGCAAACTGAAAATCATGAATAACGGCCAAGTGCTGGCCGAGAAAAACGTGGTGGCGCTCAACGCCGTTGAAGAAGCAGGCTGGTTCGGCCGCGCCTACGACAGCATCGTCTTGTGGTTTAAAAACCTCTTCTCCGACAACTGATTGCCCCGCGCACCTCAAACCAACCGCTTTCCATCGTTATGGGAAGCGGTTTTTCCATTCAGACGGCTACAAACCGCAGACTATGATTCTTGCATTGCCGAAGCCGTCTGAACAAGCATCTCTTTCAGACGGCCGCCATATCCCGCAAGGCCGTCTGAAACGGGTATAATCGCCGCAACACCTTAAGCAAAGCATCCACCATGACTTACGACGCCTTAATCATCGGCGGCGGTTTGGTCGGCGCGGCGATGGCCGTGGCCTTGAAGCGCCAAAACCACCGCGTTGCCCTGCTCGAAATCCGCCCGCCCGCCACCGATGCCGCCGCGCTGGCAAGCGGCTGGGACGCGCGCATCTACGCCATCAGCCCCGCCAACCGCGCGCTGTTGCAGTCGCTGCAGGCGTGGCCGTCTGAAAGCCGCATTCAGGCGGTGCAGCGGATGGACGTGCGCGGCGACCACGGCGGACGCATCGAGTTCGACGCCGCCGACATCCACGCCGAACGCCTCACCAGCATTGCCGAAAACCGCTGGCTGCTGGCGGCATTGTGGCAGCAGATTGAAGCACTTGAAATCCCCGTCATCACCGAAGCCGCTGCCGAAATCAACACCGGCATCGAAGCGGCCACGCTCACGCTGCACAACGGCGAAGTGTTAAACACCAAGCTCATCATCGGTGCAGACGGCGCCAACTCGTGGGTGCGCGCGCAGGCCGGCATCGAGGTGAAAGAAAACGCTTACGGCCATCACGGCGTTGTCGCCAATTTCCACACCGAACACGACCACCGCAACACCGCCTACCAATGGTTTGAAAACGGCGAAGTGCTGGCCTATCTGCCGCTGCCCGAACGCAAAATTTCCATCGTTTGGAGCACTGCCGAGCCGGAAAAACTCACCGCACTTGCGCCCGAAGATTTGGCCGCCGCCGTGACCGCGCAAGGCAAACACACGCTCGGCAAATTGTCGCCGCTCTCACCCGCGTTTGCCTTCAACCTGATTCTGCGCCGCCCCGAAACCACCGTGGCGCAACGCATCATGCTAATCGGCGATGCCGCCCACACCATCCACCCGCTGGCCGGTCAAGGCGTGAATTTGGGCTTCGGCGATGTGATTGAGTTTGCCAAAATCAGCGAAAAACACACCGATTTGGGCGCACACCAATTGCTGAAACGCTACGCGCAAAACCGCCTCGAACCCGTGCGCACCATGCAGCTCGGCTGCGACGGCCTGTTTCACCTGTTCGGCGGTGGCCTGCCTGCGCTGCCGTGGCTGCGCAACACCGGCCTCAACTTGGTCAACGCCGCCGCGCCGTTGAAACAGCGTTTGATCAAACACGCCATGGGTCTGTAACCCGCGCCTGCCGACAAAGGCCGTCTGAAAAGCTTGGAAATCGTTCAGACGGCCTTATATATAATGAATTAAATTTGAATCAAGATAAGGCAGGGAGCCGCAGACAGTATGGCTAGATGAACCAACGCTGCATGGGTTCAAATTTAATTCACTATAAAACTACCGATATTCCCGCCAAACCTATTGATTAAGGAGCCGCCATGTCCACCCGCCTGCCCTTTTTCGGCATTGTCCGCGTCAGCGGCGACGATGCCGCCGCCTTCCTGCACGGCCAGCTTTCCAACGACATTCAAAACCTCGCAGCCGGCCAAGCCTGCTACGCCACCTACAACACGCCCAAAGGCCGCGTGATTGCCAATATGCTGGTGCTCAACCGTGGCGACGACCTGCTGCTGGCCATGGCTGCCGATTTAATCGAGCCGGTTGTCAAGCGGCTGCGTATGTTTGTCATGCGCGCCAAAGCCGTGTTCGAGCCGCTGCCCGATTATGCCGCCGCAGGCGATTTGCCCGAAGATACCGCGCCGCAACACGCCCAAGCGCCCGCACTCGCCTTCGCTGCTACCGAACAAGACGGCATCTGGTTTACCGCGCTGCCGCACGGCGGCCTGTTCAGCATCGGCGCCGCAGCCGTCTTGCCCGAATACGACGCCACCGCCGAAAACGCCTGGAACGCACACGAAATCGAAAGCGGTTACCCGTGGATTTCCGCCGCCACCACCGAAACCGCCGTGGCGCAAATGCTCAACCAACATATCATCGGCGGCGTACACTTCAAAAAAGGCTGCTACCCCGGCCAGGAAATCATCGCCCGCGCCCAATACCGCGGCCAAGTCAAACGCGGCCTCGCCGTCCTCACCGCCACCACCCCGGAAGCGGCGGGCATCGCCGTACAACAGCAAGGCGACGACGCAGGCATCATCATCAACAGCGCCCTCACCCCCGCTGGCAGCGTGAATCTGGCGGTGATTAAATTTGCCGCCACCGAAGGCGCGCTGACCGATGCCGACGGCAACGCGCTGGTGCAGCAAACGCTGTTTTTCGGTGAAGAAAGCGGCGATTGACGTTCAGACGGCCTATCCGGCAATAACGGATAAAGCGCACGAAACAGGCGCCTGATTCTGTCGAATGGATGACAAACCGAGCAGCTGCCCTAATTTCGTTCCATCCGCTCCGATAAAATATGTTAAAAATAAAGCGGCACGAATCCGATTCGTGCCGCTTTATGCTTATATAGTGAATTAGAAATATAGTGGATTAAATTTGAATCAGGACAAGGCGGGAAGCCGCAGACAGTACACCTAGTACGGCAAGGCGAGCCCAACGCTGTACTGGTTCAAATTTAATTCACTATAAAACCGTTCGATACATTAATGGGTAGATTTCATTCTAATCCACTATACAAAAACAACATCAGGAGAAAACATGAAAAAATGGGCATTTGCCAAACCCGAGCGCCTGCGCAGGCTGTTGAATTTATGGCCGCCGTTTTTGTTCAGCGGCATTTCGATTACCGAAATCAGCAGCGATTTCCGCCGCTGCCGCGTGGTGTTGAAAAACTGGCCGGGCACACGCAATGCCAACGGCACCCAATTCGGCGGCAGCCTGTTTGCCATGACCGATCCGATTTACTCACTGATGCTGATGGGGCTTTTGGGCAAACGCTATTTCGTGTGGGACAAATCCGCCCACATCGACTTCATGCACCCCGGCCGCGGCAATATCTATGCCGACTGCCACATCAGCGATGAATTTCTGCACGATATCCACACCCACACGCAAAACGGCGATAAATATTTCCCCGAAATCAAAATCGCACTCACCGACGGCAAAGGCACGACCATCGCCATGACCACCCGCGTGCTGTATATCCGCCTCAAGCCCGCGTTCAGGCCGTCTGAAAGCGTGGCTGAAGCGTAGAGGGCTCGAACCGTGGGCATATCAATTTAGAAAGAGACGGGCGCGGGCGTTTGCCGTGTATTCCTTGGCGGAACACGCTACGCAAGTGCTGCATATCGCATGCGCCCCTCTCACGCAATCCAACCGAATCGGTTGCAAAGCATTCGGATATTTCATATCGAGCTGATTCGCGGATAGAGCGCGTAGGATGGGTGTAAACCCATCAAACCGTTATGGTGACTGCTGTAACGATGGGTTTACACCCATCATACGCGCCGTTTCAGACGGCCTCAAACCATCCTGCCGTGTCAGCAACCCCAAACCAAAGTAGGCAAATTACAACAATCCGTTCCACCCGATTCAAAAACGGTTTTTCAATTCCCGCATCGCCGCAAACACGGCGGCTTCATCTTCGAGTTTTCCTCCCCCCAACTCCGCTACCCGCACGGCAACATCCGCCCTGTCCGTGCGCAAAAACGGGTTAATCTTACGCTCGTGCGCCAGCGTGACCGGCAGGGTCGGTATTTGCCCGGCTTGCTGCGAGGCCGTCTGAATGTCGGGGTTGTGCGGCTCGATGTGGGCGGCGAAACGCAGGTTGGCGGCGGTGTATTCGTGGGCGGGGTAAAACTGCGTGGCTTCGGACAGGCTGTCGTAACGTTGCAGGCTGTTGAACAATTGCTCGGCGGTGCCGGTAAACACGCGGCCGCAACCGGCGCTGAAGAGGGTGTCGCCGCAGAATACGTGCAGGCCGTCTGAAGTGCGCCAGAGATAGCTGAGGTGCTGATCGGTGTGGCCGGGGGTGAACCACACTTCGGCCTCGCCGCTGCCAAAAGCAATGCGCGTGCCTTCTGCGGCTGCGGCGGTGGCGGCGCGAATGTCGCGGTTGCCATAGACGGTGCAGTCGGGATAGGCGGCCTGCAAGGCTTCGATGCCGCCGGTGTGGTCGTGATGGTGGTGGGTAATCCAGATTTGCGCCAACTGCAAACCGTGTTCGCGCAAATATCCGGCCACCGGCGCGGCATCGCCGGGGTCGACGCACACGGCTTGGCCGTCGGCTTCCAGCAGCCAGATATAGTTGTCGTTAAAGGCGGGAATGGGGGTGATTGTCGGCATGCCGGTTCTCCTTTTATCCTGATGTCACAATGCCGCTTTCAGACGGCCTCAAACTGAATTTCCGGGTCTTCACCCGGCCATGACGGTTGCTGATTGTCCGACTATTTTTATAGTGGATTAGATTTGAACCAGTACAGCGTTGGCTCGCCTTGCCGTACTAGGTATACTGTCTGTGGCTTCCCGCCTTGTCCTGATTCAAATCTAATCCACTATATATGGCAAAACAGCGATGAAATGGCTTTATTGAAAGCTTTCAGACGGCCTCGGCCGCAAAACGGTAATGCGCATTTTATAGTTGATTAGAATTAAAATAGCACATCAATACATTTTCAAGATTACTGTATTGCAGCAGATTGCTTGTGATAGCGAATAAACTGAAGCTGCGCTTCAGACTGGGCTCCTGCCTACGCAGGAGCGACGGGGTTTATCTTCATCAAACAGGTTCAATTGTGTCCTGATTTAATTTTAATCTACTATATAACGAACGTAACGGCTAGGATGGGGGGAAGCCCATCAAAGCGTGCTCGATATGACTGAGCCGCCAATCGCGCAGACGCCAGCTTCAAAAAGCCCGCTCCGTCATTGCCGGGCGCTGACCCGGCAATTCAGACCGTCGGGCTTCAGCAGCATTTTATGTTTCAGACGGCCTCAGCTGTAAGAAATAACCGCGTTGTTTACACAACAGGTTGAGAAAAATAAGCCTGCAAA
>CAYVIS010000010.1:16669-24866 GCA_964451565.1 uncultured Neisseria sp. | reverse complement strand
GAAACCGGTCAATCCGGCGCCATCCGTCACGGCATCACCCGCGCCCTGATCGACTATGATGTTGCGCTGAAACCCGCTCTGTCTGAAGCCGGCTTCGTTACCCGCGATGCCCGTGAAGTTGAACGTAAAAAATTCGGTCTGCGCAAAGCACGCCGTGCGAAACAGTTCTCTAAACGTTAATCTGTTTATTGCAATTCAAAAGCCCTGCCTCGAGCAGGGTTTTTCTTTTATAAGCGTTGTTGTATGTGACTGCTTTTGCGACATATGGCACGGATTTTCGCCGATAATGCAAAAATAATGTCGGGGTAGTGAAAAGAAATGCAATGTTAAAAGACCTTGTCGGACGGGGTGTGTATGATGGCATTCAGCAGCAGATGCCGGTTCGGCCAAGAGAGTGCCGCCGTGTGCGGTGTGCCCGATCTTGCTTGATGCAGGGTTGAAGAATTCGGCTGATGCTTAATCATAATCCCGTTAAATGAGAGGAATAAATCATGGGTTGGTTAGTCACCATTATCGTGGGCTTTATTGTGGGCGTGTTGGCGAAGGTTTTACATCCGGGTAAAGACAATCTCGGTTTTATCATGACCACTTTGCTGGGTATTGCCGGTGCGCTGTTGGCCGGTTGGGTCGGTCAAGCCGTGGGTTGGTATGAAGTGGGTCAGCCGGCGGGTTGGATTGCTTCCACCATTTTTGCGGTGATTATTCTGGCGGTTTATACCCGCGTGATTAAGAAATAACGGCAGTCAGATTATGGCTGGATAAAGCAGGCGCTAAGCCTGCTTTTTGTTTATAAGGCATTTAGGGCATCATGAAGAAAAAAGCGGTTTACTGGTTGAAGCAGCTGCTGCAAACGGCGCTGATTCTGGCCGTGGTGGCGGTTGCGGTGGACTGGTGGCGCAAACCGGCGCAGCCTTTGGGCTTTACGCAGACTGAATTGCACACCTTGGCAGGCAAGCAGATAACGTTGGCGGAATTCAGCCGCAATCAGACAACGGTGGTGTATTTCTGGGGCAGCTGGTGCGGCATCTGCCGCTACACGTCGCCGGTGGTCGAGCGTCTGCACCAAAGCGGTGTACCGGTATTAGGTGTTGCTTTACAGTCCGGTTCTGTGGCGGAAGTGGCGGCCTATATGCAGGCGCACCAATTTCATTTCGATAATGTTAATGATGCCGACGGGCAGATTTCGCGGCGCTGGCAGGTGGCGGTGACGCCGACGCTGGTATTGGTCAAAAACGGCGAGATGATTCACCACACCACCGGGCTGAGCAGCTATTGGGGGCTGCGCGGGCGGATTTGGCTGGCGGACTGGCTGTATTAATCGGGTGCGGTGCAGATGTATAGTGAATTAAATTTGAACCAGTACAGTGTTGGGCTCGCCTTGCCGTACTCGGTGTACTGTTTGCGGCTTCCCGCCTTGTCCCGATTTAAATTTAATCCACTATATTCAGACGGCCTTAATGCGTTGGAATGGGCTGAAGGCCGTCTGAAAGAAAAAAAGCACATGAAACCATGTGCTTTGTGTTGAGATGGGATTGGGGTTAAGACAGCGGTTGCAGCAGTTTGCCGAAAGCCTCTTCAAACTGTTTCAAACCGTCTTCCTGCAGGCGGACGGCCAAGGCTTCCAGGTCGATACCGAGTTTTTCCACTTCATCCAGCTGCGCCAAGGCTTCGTCGGTGTTTTCTGTCAATGTGGCTTTAGCGGTGCCGTGGTCGATAAACGCTTTCAGGGTGGCGTCGGGCACGGTGTTGACGGTTTGTGCACCAATCAGGCTGTCGACATACAAGGTGTCGGGGTAGGCCGGGTTTTTCACGCCGGTAGACGCCCACAGCAGTTGGACGCGGTTGGCACCTTGCTCGGCCAGTTTGGCAAATGCTTCGTTGCCGAAGAAGGTTTCCCAATCGCGGTAGGCGGCTTTGGCCAGGGCAATGGCGGTTTTGCCTTGCAGGTGTTCGGGCAGGGTGGCGTCGAGGGCGCTGTCGATGCGGGAAAGGAAGAAGCTGGCCACTACATGGATATTGTCGACCGGTTTGCCTGCGGCCAAGCGGGCTTTAATGCCTTTGCTGTAGGCTTCGTAGGCTTTCAGGGTTTGACGGCGGGAGAACAGCAGCGTCAGGTTGATGCTGATGCCTGCGGCGACCAGCTGCTCCAAGACGGCAATGCCTGCATCGGTGGTGGGCACTTTAATCAGCACATTCGCGCGGTCGATGGCGGCATGCAGACGCTTGGCTTCTTCGATGGTGCCTTCCGCGTTTTGCGACAAATCGGGCGCAACTTCGAGGCTGACGAAGCCGGTTTTGCCGCCGGTGGATTGGTGCTCGGGCAGACACACGTCGCAAGCGGCCTGCACGTCGGCGATGGCGAGCGTTTCATAGCGCTGTTTGGGGGAGAGGGTTTGTTGCTTGAGTGAAGCGATTTCGTCGGCATAGCGTTCGTCACCGGCGAAAGCTTTTTGGAAAATGGCGGGGTTGGAGGTTACGCCGCACACGCCTTGCTGCAACATTTTTGCCAGCTCGCCGCTTTGAATCAGGGAGCGGGAAAGATTGTCGAGCCAGATTTGTTGGCCTAAAGCTTTAACGTCCGATAAAATAGTCATCTCTGAAACCCTTTTGTGATTTGGTGTAGGGATTGAAATCCTACCCTGAAAAGTATTGTTTGACCAGACTAACCGGGAAATTAAACATGAAAAATACGGCGCAATATCTGGAATGGGCGCGCGAAGTGTTGACCACAGAGGCCGAAGCGCTGCACGAAGTGGCGCAGGGCTTGGACGAATCGTTTGCGCAGGCGGCGGAGACGATTTTGGCCTGTAGGGGCCGCGTGGTGATTATGGGCATCGGCAAATCCGGCCACATCGGCCGCAAAATCGCCGCCACCATGGCCTCTACCGGCACGCCGGCGTTTTTCGTGCACCCGGCCGAAGCGGCGCACGGCGATTTGGGCATGATAGTCGACGGCGATGTGGTGGTGGCGTTGTCGAATTCGGGTGAAAGCGACGAGGTTACCTCCATCCTGCCTGCCTTGAAGCGCAAGAGCATCCAATTAATCTGCATCACCGCGCGCCCGCATTCCACTATGGGGCGCTATGCCGATATCCACGTGACTTCGGCGGTGTCGCACGAAGCCTGTCCGCTGGGCTTGGCGCCGACTTCCAGCTCCACGGCGATGCTGGCGCTGGGTGATGCGTTGTCGGTGGCCTTGCTGCGCGCGCGCGCGTTTACCTTAGATGATTTCGCCCTCAGCCATCCCGCGGGCAGCTTGGGCAAGCGCCTGTTGATGCAGGTGCAGGACGTGATGCACACCGGCGACGAATTACCCGCCGTGACGGAAGGCACACTTCTGAAAGACGGCATTGTGCGCATGAGCGAAACCGGTTTGGGCATGCTGGCGGTGGTGAATAAAAAAGGCTGCATCACCGGCATCTTCACCGACGGCGATTTACGCCGCCTGTTTCAAACGCGCGATGATTTCACCGGCCTGCTGGTCGAGCAGGTGATGCATCCGAACCCGCAAACCATTTCTCCGGCCAAGCTCGCAACCGAGGCGCTCAAACAGATGCAAGACAGCCGCGTGAGCGGCCTGCTGGCGGCAGACGACACCGGCCGTTTGGTCGGCGCGTTGAATATGCACGATTTGCTGAAAGCGCGCATTGTGTAGTGGAAATATATTCAGACGGCCTCATATCAGGTATAAAGGCCGTCTGAAACACTAGGAAAATATCATGATTGAATTGTCACCCGAGCTGCAGGCGCGCGCCGCCCGAATCAAACTGCTGATTATGGACGTCGACGGCGTGCTGACCGACGGCCATATCTATATCCGCGACAACGGCGAGGAAATCAAGTCATTCCACACGCTCGACGGCCACGGTTTGAAAATGCTGCAAAACAGCGGCGTGCAAACGGCGATTATCACCGGCCGCGATGCCCCGTCGGTGGGCTTGCGCGTGAAGCAGCTCGGCATTCAGCATTACTACAAAGGTATTCATGACAAAAAAGCCGCTTATGCTGATTTGCGCGCCGCCGCAGGCGTGGAAGAACACGAATGCGCCTTTATCGGCGATGATGTGGTTGATTTGCCGGTGATGGTGCGCTGCGGCCTACCGGTGGCGGTGCCCGAAGCACACGATTTCACCTTGCAACACGCTGCGTATGTGACCCGCAAACCCGCAGGCAAAGGCGCGGTGCGCGAATTGTGTGATGTGATTATGCAGGCGCAAGGCACTTTGCAACCTGCTTTAGACGAGTATATCAAATGAAAAAATGGCGTTCCGGCTGGTTGTTTCCCTTAGTGTTGGCCATTTTTCTGGGCGGGTTGAGCGCATGGCTCGGCCGCATCAGCGAAGTGGACGTGGAAGAAGTGGTGTTAAACCCCAACGAGCCGCAATATTCAATGAACGGTATCGACGGTAAGCGCTTTGACGAAGAAGGCCGTCTGAAAGAAAACATGAGCGCCGAGAGCGCCTGGCAGATGCCCAAAAGCGACGACGTGTATTTTTCGCAACCGCAGTTGAGCCTTTATGCCGACGGCAAAATCCTCTATGACGTCAAAAGCGAAGAAGCGCGCTACAATACCGATAACCGCCAAGTGCAGTTTGAAAAAGACGTGGTGCTGACCAAGGCCGCCGATGCGCAGCGCCCTGCGGGTGTGTTGGAAACCAGCAGGCTGCTGGTCGACACCCGCACCGAAATCGCGCAAACAAGCGAGCCCGTCCGCTATCAATACGGGCAGTCGCACGGCACCGCCAACGGCCTGACTTACGACCACAGCAAGGGCCTGCTGAATTTACCCTCCCGAGTGAAAGCCATTATCTATGACCCCAAAAACCCTTCTTAAAGCCGCCGCCTGCGCCGCTCTGATTGCCGCCGCGCCTGCTTGGGCGCTGGAAAGCGACCGCAGCCAACCGATTGAAATCGAAGCCGACCAAGGCTCGCTCGATCAGGCCAACCAAGTCACCACTTTCAGCGGCAACGTCATCATCAAACAGGGTACGCTGAACATCCGCGCCGGCAGCGTGCGCGTATCGCGCGACGGCAAAGGCCAGCAGCTGATGAACGCCAGCGGCAGCCCGGTGCGCTTCAGCCAAACGCTCGACGGCAACAAAGGCACGGTCAACGGCCAGGCCAATAATGTCGAATATTCATCCGCCACCGGCGTGGTGAAGCTGACCGGTAACGCCAAAGTGCAGCGTGGCGGCGACCGGGCCGAGGGCGCGAGCATCACCTACAACACCCGCACCGAAGTGTATAACGTCAGCGGCAGCAAAGGTGCAGGCGGCAGAGGCGGCAAACGGGTGACGGTGGTGATTCAGCCCAATCAGTAAGGCTTTCAGACGGCTTGGTCTGCATCAGGCTGAAGGCCGTCTGAATCATCAGGCCGTCTGAAAGACAGCGTTTCAGACGGCCTTAAAACCCATTATCGTGGATTATAGTGAATCAAGACAAGACGAGCCAACGCCGTATTGATTCAACCCAATTCACTATACAATAGCAAACACAGATTATCAGAGTAAACGCCCATGGATACCAAGCGCAGCCGTTTAAATGTTCAAAACCTGCAAAAAAGTTTCAAAAAGCGCCAAGTGGTCAAAGACTTCTCGCTGGCCATCGAGAGTGGCGAAGTAGTGGGTTTGCTGGGGCCGAACGGTGCCGGTAAAACCACCAGCTTTTACATGATTGTCGGCCTGATTGCCGCCGACCACGGCAGCGTCGAGTTGGACGGCCAGGAAATCCGCCATCTGCCCATTCACGAACGTGCGCGCCTGGGCTTGGGTTATTTACCGCAGGAAGCATCGATTTTCCGAAAAATGACGGTGGAACAGAATATCCGCGCCATTCTCGAAATCAGCCTGCCCGATAAAAACGGCATTGATGCCGAATTGGAGCGCCTGCTGGCCGATTTGAACATCGAACGCCTGCGTAACAACCCCGCGCCTTCGCTTTCAGGCGGTGAGCGCCGCCGCGTCGAAATCGCCCGCGTATTGGCGATGCGGCCGCGTTTCATCCTGCTTGACGAGCCTTTTGCCGGAGTGGATCCACTGGCCGTGCTCGATATTCAGAAAATCATCGAATTCCTCAAAACCCGCGGCATCGGCGTATTGATTACCGACCACAACGTGCGCGAAACCCTGCGCATCTGCGACCGCGCCTACATCATCAGCGAAGGCACCGTTTTGGCTTCCGGCCATCCGGAAGAGCTGGTCAACGACGAACAGGTACGCGCCGTGTATCTGGGTGAAAATTTCGACTATTAGACCGCTCATGAATCGCGCCGCCTTCCAACTAAAGCTCAAGCAAACCCAGCAGCTGAACCAGAATCTGCAGCAATCCTTGCGCATTTTGCAGATGTCCGGCTTGGAGCTGGAGCGCGAAGTGGAAGAGTGGCTGCAGGACAATCCTCTGCTGGAGCGTGCGGAAAACAGCGAAGACAATCAAAATGCCCAGATGCAGCTGTCGGCGGCGGTTGCCAAAACCCAGCAGCTCGGCGGCGATGATGCCGAAGACATTTGGGCAACCATTGCCGAAGAAGAAGATTTCAAAGCTTTTTTGCACAAGCAGGTCTGCGAGCACCCGCTCAGCGAGGTAGAAGCCGCGCAAGTGCATATCCTGATTGATTTTCTCGACGAACAGGGCTACCTGACCGACAGCCTCGGCGACATTATCGACCACACGCCGCTGGAATGGATGCTGGATGAAGACAGCCTGCAAACCGCGCTCGACAAATTGCAGCTGTTCGACCCCGCCGGTGTGGCCGCCTCAGGTTTGAGCGAATCGCTGCTGCTGCAACTGCAGCGCCTGCCGCCATCGCCCGAGCGCCAATGTGCCGCCCGGATTGTGCATCTGTTTTTGGACGAATTGGGCAAAAACCGCCAGCAGAATATCATCCGGTTCAAAAAAAGCCTGCCCGACGACGAAACCACTATCGGCGCGGCGCTGGACATGATTGCCACCCTCAACCCCTATCCCGCATACGGCTTTGCTTCCGCCGAACCGACCGCTTACGTGCAGCCCGATGTGTGGGTGAGAGAGGACAAACAGGGCTGGACGGTGGGCAGCAATGAGGCAGCTTGGCCGCAGGTGCAGCTCAACCGCGAATATTGCGACATGTTGGAAGAGGCAGGCGGCGTCGATAAGGTGTGGAAAGAAAAATTAACCGAAGCGCGCCAAAAAATGGACAGCTTGGTGCACCGCAAAAGCACAGTTTTGCGCTTGGCCGAATATATCGTTGAACGGCAAGAGGATTTTTTCGTGTTCGGCGAAATCGGCCTCACGCCGATGCTGCTGAAAGATGCCGCCGCCGAGCTGGGGGTGGCGGAAAGTACGGTTTCGCGCGCAGTGAACCAAAAATATTTAGCTTGCCCGCGCGGCGTGTTTGCGTTACGCTATTTTTTCACACAAGCCGTTACCGGCGATGACGGAGAAGGCGTCAGTCAGAGCACCGTGAAAGCGGTTATCGCTCAATTAATCGGCTCGGAAGACAAGCACAAACCGCATTCCGACGAAGCATTGAGCAAACTGTTGAAAGAACGGGGCATCGACATTGCCCGCCGCACAGTCGCCAAATACCGCGAGACCTTGAATATCGCACCGGCGCACCAACGTAAACAATAAGCCCGCAGGGCAAACGCATAAAATTAACAGGGGCTGTAAAGTACAGCCTGAAACCCCCAACCGAAGGAGCAGCATTATGAACCTGAAAATTACCGGTTTGAATTTCGACGTAACTGAAGCCATCAAAGACCATGTTTCTGCCAAATTGGAGCGCATCAGCCGCCATGCAGACAACATCATCTCTGTTACCGTTACCCTGTCGGTGGAAAAAGTGAACAACAAAGCCGAAGCCGATGTGCACTTAGCGGGCAAAGATTTGCACGTGGAAGCCGTCGAATCGGATATGTATGCCGCGGTTGACGTGTTGATGGACAAGCTGGATCGCGCTGTTCTGAAACACAAAGGTAAAGCCAACGACGTACGCTCTGCTCCGGCTCCGGTAACTGAAGAATAAAGGTTTATCTGCCTGATGAAACACAGCCCCGAGTTATTCGGGGCTGTGTTTTTGTTTGGTGCAAAGGCCGTCTGAAAGCGTTCAGACGGCTTTTGCGGTGGGAATGCTTGGTGGGTTTGAACAAGTATTCAGACGGCTAAGACGGATTCTATGGGTTCAGCCCGTAGGATGGGTGTAAACCCATCAGATTTGTTT
>CAYVIS010000010.1:0-16569 GCA_964451565.1 uncultured Neisseria sp. | reverse complement strand
GACGGATTCTATGGGTTCAGCCCGTAGGATGGGTGTAAACCCATCAGATTTGTTTAGCGGGGGGGAGTTGATGGGTTTACACCGATCCTACGCGTCTACATCGAAAAGGCCGTCTAAATGCATTCAGACGGCCAAGGCAGATTCTGGGGTTTTAACGTTTGATGCCGCTGAGGCAGCCCGTAGGATGGGTGTAACCCATCAGAGTTGTTGAGCGGGGTGGGGTTGATGGGTTTACACCCATCCTACGCGTCTACATCGAAAAGGCCGTCTAAATGCATTCAGACGGCCAAGGCAGATTCTGGGGTTTTAACGTTTGATGCCGCTGAGGCAGCCCGTAGGATGGGTGTAAACCCATCAGATTTGTTTGGCGGGGGGGAGTTGATGGGTTTACACCCATCCACGCATCTGCATCGAAAAAGCCGTCTGAATGCATTCAGACGGCCAAGGCAGATTCTATGGGATTCTAGCGTTTGATGCCGCTGATGCAGACCCAGCCATTGTCGGTTTGGGCGGGGGCGAGGTCGAACCATTGGGCGTAGATTCCGCTCATTTCTTCGATTTGTTCTTCCAAGATGCCTGAAAGCACAATGCGACCGCCTTGTTTGGTGCGTCCGGCGAGCATGTCGCCGAGCATGCGCAGGGGGTTGGCGAGGATGTTGGCGACCACTACGTCAAATTGGCCGTCGGGTACGGCGTCGGGCAGGTAGAAGCGGGCATCGACGTTGTTTTGGGCGGCGTTGTCGTTGCTGGCACGGATGGCCTGCGGGTCGATATCGACGCCGGTGGCGCTGCCTGCGCCCAGTTTCAGAGCCGCAATGGCGAGGATGCCGGAGCCGCAGCCATAATCGAGTACGGATTCGCCGCCTTGCAGGTTTTGGTCTAGCCATTGCAGACACAGGTGGGTGGTCGGGTGGCTGCCGGTGCCGAAGGCGAGGCCGGGGTCGAGTTGGAGATTGACGGCATCGGCATCGGGGGCTTCGTGCCAGGAAGGGGTAATCCACAGGCGTTCGGAAATTTTAATCGGGTCGAACTGTGCTTGGGTCAGGCGTACCCAGTCTTGTTCGGGCAGCATTTCGGTGGTGTAGGCGGGCTCGTCGATGCCGCATTGGCGGGCGGCGGCGGCGATGATGGGGGCGATGTCGGTGTGTTCGTCAAAGAGGGCGATGACTTTGCTTTGCTGCCAGATTTGTTCGGTGGGCATGCCGGGTTCGCCGAAAATGGCCTGCTCGTTGGTGGTGCCTGCGTAGGCGTCTTCGATGGCGGCGGAGAGGGCGCCGTGTTCCATCAGTGCGTCGGACAGGGGCTCGGCGATGTGGTCGTTTACTGCGATGGTGGTTTGTTGGTAGGCCATAATGTTTTCCGGGTGAAAGGCCGTCTGAACGCCGTTTGAAAAGCAGGTCGGGGTAATCGCCGGCTTGCTTTTAATCGGCATACAGGCTTGCCTGTAAACGGTGTGGGGTGGTTGGTTATTCTAACGGATTGGCGCGGGTTTAAAAAGGCCGTCTGAAAAGCATGGCTTTCAGACGGCCTTTGTGATGGCGGCTTAGGGCTGCATCACAAATGATATATTACTCCGCCAGTTTGGCTTTGCGCGCTTCCAGCCATTTTTCCAAATAGTGGATGCTGACGCCGCCTTGGCTGAAACCGGGGTCGGTAAACAGGTCGCGGTGCAGGGCGGTGTTGGTTTTGATGCCGGTGATGGCCAGCTCGGCGAGTGCGACACGCATTTTGGCCATGGCTTGCTCGCGGGTTTTGCCGTGTACGCAGATTTTGCCGATAAGGCTGTCGTAGTTGGGCGGGATGCGGTAGCCTTGGTAAATGTGGCTGTCGACACGGATGCCGGGGCCGCCGGGCAGGTGGCAGCTGGTCATCAGGCCGGGGCTGGGGATGAAGTTGTAGGGGTCTTCGGCGTTGATGCGGCATTCGAAGGCGTGGCCTTCAAGCTGGATGTCGGCTTGGCTGTATTGCAGTGGCAGGCCGCTGGCCACGCGGATTTGCTCTTGCACGATGTCGACGCCGCTGATGAGCTCGGTTACGGGGTGTTCGACCTGCACGCGGGTGTTCATTTCGATAAAGAAAAATTCGCCGTCTTCATACAGAAATTCGAAGGTGCCGGCGCCACGGTAGCCGATGCGTTGGCAGGCAGCCACACAGGCTTCGCCGATTTGGGCGCGCTCGGCTTCGGTAATGCCGGGTGCGGGGGCTTCTTCAATCACTTTCTGGTGGCGGCGCTGCAATGAGCAGTCGCGTTCGCCCAGATAAATGGCGTTGCC
Organism: uncultured Neisseria sp.; assembly: GCA_964451565.1. Classification (GTDB taxonomy): domain Bacteria; phylum Pseudomonadota; class Gammaproteobacteria; order Burkholderiales; family Neisseriaceae; genus Neisseria. Next base: position 14,296 of record CAYVIS010000010.1, on the reverse strand, counting down.
GTGTTCGTCGGCCAAAACTTGGATTTCCACGTGGCGCGGTTTTTGCAGGTAGCGCTCCATGTATACCATCGGGTTGCCGAATGCGGCACCGGCTTCGGTTTTGGTCATTTCCACCGAGCGGATGAGGTCTTCTTTTTTCTCGACCACACGCATGCCGCGGCCGCCGCCGCCGCCGGAGGCTTTGATGATGACGGGGAAGCCGACTTGGTCGGCAATTTTGAGGATTTCGGCGTCATCGTCGGGCAGGGCGCCGTCGGAACCGGGCACGCAGGGCACGCCTGCTTCCAGCATGGCTTTTTTGGCAGACACTTTGTCGCCCATCAGGCGGATGGTGTCGGGGCGCGGGCCGATAAAGGTGAAGCCGGATTGTTCGACTTGTTCGGCGAAGTTGGCGTTTTCGGCCAAGAAACCGTAGCCGGGGTGGATGGCGTCGGCGCCGGTCACTTCGGCGGCGGCAATGATGGCGGGCACGTTAAGGTAGCTTTGTGTGGAAGGCGCGGGGCCGATGCAGACGGATTCGTCGGCCAGCTTGACGTGCAGGCTGTCGTTGTCCGCTTCGGAGTGCACGGCAACGGTGGCGATGCCCATTTCGCGGCAGGCGCGCAAAATGCGCAACGCAATCTCACCGCGGTTGGCAATCAGGACTTTTTCTAACATAGGGTATCTTTCAGAATGTGTTCAAAGCCGCTCGGGCTTGGTTCTGACAAGGTTTCAGACGGCCTTGTTGCTGCAAAGGCCGTCTGAAAGGATTTATTCGATGATAAACAGCGGTTCGCCGTATTCGACCGGCTGGCCGTTTTCAACCAGGATTTCTTTGATGACGCCGGATTTTTCGGCTTCGATTTCGTTCATCAGTTTCATGGCTTCGATGATGCAGAGGGTGTCGCCGGCTTTTACACTTTGACCCACTTCTACAAAAGCGGGCGCGCTGGGGCTGGGGGCGCGGTAGAAAGTGCCGACCATCGGCGATTTTTGGGCGTTGCTGAAGTCTTGGGCGGCCGGAGCGGCGGCAACAGGTGCGGCTGCAGGCGCGGCAGCGGCCGGAGCAGCGGCCATTTGCGGCATCGGTGCGGCAGCATAGACGGCCTGCTGAGGTGCAATAGAGCGGGTAATGCGAACTTTTTCTTCGCCTTCGGTAACCTCAATCTCGGCAATGCCGGATTCTTCAACCAAATCAATCAGTTTTTTGAGTTTGCGTAAGTCCATGTTATATCCTTTTGGTAAGGTATGCGTAGTCGGCAGGCAGGAGGCTGCCGGGTAATCAGGAGGCAGTTGCCGACCCGGTCAAAGTGCCGTGGGGCATCGGAAATGAATCGTGTTTTGCCGGATCATGTGCTCGATAGGGACGCAGCTTTCAGGCTGCTACAGGAAAATAATAATGGTGCATTTTCGCTAACTTGCTGCTAAATGTCTAGCAAAATATCAAAAAAAGCATGTTTTTCGGGGGAATTGGCCGTTTCGACGGCGGGCGGGAAATGGGTGGGATAGGCTGAGAGTATTTATTCTAAAGGCTTGTGTGCGATTACGGAGATTTGCTGGGGTGGCGGCGGTGTGTGTGGAGGCAGGGATTATCCTCTATAATGGCGGTTTGATCCGTGTCAGTACGAAAAAATGCATATTTCCGATTTTGATTTTGAGTTGCCCGATGAATTGATTGCCCAGCATCCGCCGCTGGAGCGCGGCAGCAGCCGCCTGCTGGCCGCCTTGCCGGGTGAGCCGCTGCAGGATGCGGCTTTTGGGGATTTGCTGCAATGGGTGATGCCGGGCGATGTGTTGGTGTTTAACAATACCAAGGTGATGAAAGCGCGTCTGTTTGGCCAAAAAGCCAGCGGCGGCAGGATTGAGGCGCTGGTCGAGCGGGTGTTGGACGAGCATACGGCTTTGGCGCATATCCGTTCGTCGAAGTCGCCGAAGCCGGGTACCGAGCTGGTGTTTGAAGGCGATATCCGCGCCACCATGCTGGCTCGTGAGGGTGAGCTGTTTTGCCTGCGGTTTGCGGGTGAGCAGAATGTGTATGAGATTTTGGCGCAAAACGGCCATCTGCCGCTGCCGCCCTATATCGAGCGTGCTGCGGGTGAAGACGACGACAGCCGTTACCAAACCGTATATGCCAAGCATCAGGGCGCGGTGGCGGCGCCGACGGCGGGCCTGCATTTTACCGACGCGCTGTTGGCATCGCTGCGGGCGGCGGGTGTGGAAATGGCAGAAGTGACGCTGCATGTGGGCGCGGGCACGTTCCAGCCGGTGCGGGTGGACAACATCGCCGAGCACAAAATGCACAGCGAATGGTTTGACGTGCCTGAGGAAACGGTGGCGCAGATTGAGGCGGCCAAAGCGCGCGGCAATCGGGTTTGGGCGGTGGGCACCACTTCTATGCGGGCGCTGGAATCGGCGGCACGCGCATCAGGCCGTCTGAAAGCGGGGCGCGGCGATACCGATATTTTCATTACGCCGGGTTACCGCTTTAATGTGGTCGATTGTTTGATTACCAATTTTCATTTGCCCAAGTCTACTTTGCTGATGCTGGTGAGCGCGTTTTCGGGTGTGGAACAGATACGCGCGGTTTACCGGCATGCGATTGAGCAGCGCTACCGCTTTTTCAGCTATGGCGATGCGATGGTTTTGGGGCGGAAAACGGATGAGGAAACAGAGGCCGTCTGAAACGGATTGCTTGCCCAAACGGTTTTCAGACGGCCTGAAGATGGTTTCAAGCAAAAAAAGATACCGCAGAGATGCGGTATCTTTTTTTGTCGGCATCAGTTTTTCTTCTGGTATTTGGCGTACGCATAGTAGCTGTAGGCATCTTGTGCTTCGCGGGCAACGCCGTTGAAGACCACGCCGCTGATGTCGACGTTGCTTTGCGACAGACGGTTGACGCTGCTGTCGATTTCGCGCAGGGTAGTTTTGTTGTAGTAGGCTACCAGCAGGGTAGCGCCTGCGTGTTGGCCGATGATGCTTGCGTCGGTAACCGACAACACCGGCGGGGTGTCGATAATCACATAATCAAACGCCTGTTTCGCCCACTCAATTAGGGTGTGCAGACGATGATCCATCAGCAGCTCGGAAGGGTTGTTGGGCAGGTGGCCGTGGCTGATCAGGCTGAGGTTTTCAATACCGGTTTGTTGCACGGCCTGTTCGGGCGTGAGGTTGCCGGACAGGATGTCGGCCAAGCCTTGCTCCGATTTGGCGTCAAACAGTTGGTTCAAATAGCCGCGGCGCATATCGCAGTCGATCAGCAATACTTTTTTGTTGGACTGCGCCATCACGGTGGCCAGGTTGGCGGAAATAAACGATTTGCCTGCCGCCGGAATCGCGCCGGTAATCATCAAAACATTGCTGGCTTTTTCCATCATGGAAAAATAGATATTGGTGCGCAGCGAGCGGATGGCTTCCACGGCCATGTCGGTCGGCTCGGCGGCGGCCAGCAGATAGGACGGGCGATTGCTGAGCGATTTCAGTTTGCTGCTGACGGCATCGCGTTTTTGCTGGGCTTTAGACAGCGGGATGATGGCGGTCACGTCCAACCCCATGGATTCGATGTCTTCCGGATTGGTGATGCGTGGTCGGGTGGCGGAACGCAACAGGAACCAAGCGGCAGCCAATACGCCTGCGGTCAGCGCGGCCAGCACGGTAATCATTTTTTTGCGCGGGGCGACCGGCAATTCTGCCGTGGCGGCGCGGTCAACCACGCGCACGTTGCCTTGGGCACTGGCTTTCATGATGTTCAATTCCTGCTGTTTGCCCAAGAGCTGCATATAGGTGGTTTGGTTGGTTTCCACATCGCGGGTGAGGCGGATGACTTCCTGCTGGGTGTTGGGCAGGGCGGAAATCTGTTGGTTGATGCGGTTTTTGGCGCGTTCCAATACCGTCAGTTTGTCGAGCACGGCTTTATAAGTGGGGTGCTCGCGGGTATAGAATTCGGCTAGGCCGGCTTCTTCGGTTTTCAGGGTGGTGATTTGCTGTTCGATCTCGACCAGACTTTCCAGCGCGCCTTTGGCTTCGATGGGGATGTCGAGTGAGCCGCTGCGGGTACGGTATTCGTTGAGGCGGTTTTCCGCTTCTTCCAGTGCACCTTTCAGGCGTGGCAGCTCTTCGCTGATAAAGGCCAGACCGTTGGCGGCCATCTGAACGTCGCGGTTGCGGTTTTGGCTGACGTAATTATCGATAATGCCGTTGAGCACGCTGCTGATTTTCTGCGGGTCGGTGCCGGTGTAGCCCAAGTTGATAATCGGGCTGGTTTTGCCTTTGCTGGTCACGGCCAGATTGGCTTTGACCTGATCGATGGCAGCCAGTTTGGAATTTTTAACCAACACAAACTTCTGACCGTCTTCCGATAAAATCTGGTTGACTTGGATGGTGGTGTGCGGATTGATTTTCAGGGGGCGGCCTACCAAGCCGTCTACGGTGCTGTCGTCAGGCAGTTCAAGCTTATAGCTTTTGTTGTCGATGGCGGTGAGGGTGAAGGTTTGGTTCAGCCATTCCGGTTGCACGTCGAAGGTATGCAGCGTGAGTTCGGGGTCGACATCGCTGCCGAGGTTGTGCAGCATGCGGCCGACAACCGGGAAATATTTGGGCGCGACATATTGGTCGAGCTGCAAATCATCGACGGTTTTGCCGATAACCAAGCGCGACTGCACCAGCTCGATTTCGGCTTCCGAGGGTGAGGGCTCATTGCTGAACAGGCTGTTGATTTCGGTCAGAATCTGGTTTTGTTTGGTTTCCAGCTCCACCATGCCGTCGGCACGGTAAACCGGGGTGGCGGTGAAGCTGTAGATGCCGCCGAGCAGGCCGCCGACCAGCATCGCCAGCGCTATCGGGTATTTATGGTTGAGCAGGTTGCGGAACTGCTGCCCCAAGTCGATTTCGCCGCCTTTGTCGCTTTGGTGGGTCGGGGTAGGGTGCTGTTTTGCCATGTGATATAAACTTTCCTGAATTCAATATTGGGTATCAAGCTTGTTTGGACAGCTTGGCTGCCCAATGCGTTGCGGCTGTTTCCAGCTGCTGATAAACGGTTTCAAACATCTCTTCGCTCTGCCGAAACGGGTCGGGGATGTTTTTCTGCGGCAGCCATTGGCCGAACAGCATGGTTTTGCTGCGGGCGGCGGGCAGAATATCGGCGACTTGGTCGATGTGGTTTTGCTCCATCACCAGAATCAAATCGGCTTTTTCACACATCTCTGCGGTCAGTTGTCTGGCGGTATGCCCGGCCACGACCGTGCCGTGTTGCAGCGCGGTTTTGATGGCCTGAAAATCGGCGTCTTTACCGGCCAGGGCGCGCAGGCCGGCCGAGCTGACCTTAAGGCCGGGCAGCTTTTTCTGCAACAGCCGCTCGCCGGTGGGGGAGCGGCAGATGTTGCCGACGCAGACAATCAAAATATTTTGATACATAACTAATCGCACAGCCGTCAGGTTAATTGAAGGTGTTGTCGAGCGAGTTGACGTTGGAAATCGAGTTGGTCAGCTGCGATACCACGCGGTTCCAGCGGGTAACCGGTGCGGCGGTAACATAAACCACGTCTTCAGCTTGCAATTGGAATTGGTTGCCCAGAGCATAGGCGCTGGCATCTTTCAGATTGAGCTGGTAAATATGGATGGGCTTCTCGCGGTCGGCAGGCATATTGCGGATGACGAACACGCCGCTGGCATCAGCCAATGCCTGAGTCATGCCGCTGGCGTTGCCCAGCGCGCGGGTGAGGGTCAGGCCGTGGTTGCCCATCGGCAGCGTGGCTTGGCGGCCGACTTCGCCCATCACGTAAACCTGGCTGTTGGCGCTGCTAGGCACGTAAATAATGTCGCCGTTGCTGAGCAGGTGGTTTTGCGACAGGTCGCCGTATTGGAGGATGTCTTGCAGCGAAATGGTGCTGTCAACGCCGTTGTGCGTCCATTTGATGTTGCGGGTGTCGGCATTTTCAGCCACGCCGCCCGCCAGGTCGATGGCGTCCAAAAGGGTGATGGGCACGTTGGTAATCGGCAGTTGTCCGGCCTGGGTAACCGCGCCGGATACGGTGACGCGCTGCGAGCGGAATTCGGTAACGTTGACCGAAATCTGCGGATTTTTGAGATAACGTTTCAGACGGCCTGACAACAGGCTTTGCACTTCGGGCAGGGTTTTGCCGCGCACGTATATTTTCCCGGCCAGCGGATAGAAGATATAGCCTGCTTCATCCACCCAAACGCCGTTGCTGACTTGGCGGCTTTGCGGGTTGATGCTGCTGGTGGGGGAGGGTGTGGCCAAATCGGTGTGCGACCAAACGGCGATGTTCAACACGTCGCCGCTGCCGACTTGATAGCGGTGGCCGGCTTTTTGTGCATTAAGCGCGGGATTGCTTTGGGCGAATCGCTTGGGCAGGCGCATGCTTTCGACCAGATTGAGGGTAATCGGGTGGATGGCCACGCGCTCGTCAAGGCTGTTGGCAGCGGAGTCGGTTGAGTCGTTTTCGTGATAAACGACGGTTTTGTTGCGGGTGGGCAGGCCGGAGCCGGGGATAACGGTACAGCCGGTGGTGAATGCCAGCAGGGAAAAGCTGATAACGGTCAGTTTTTTAATATTCACGCAGAGTCCTTCTCGGTGTTTCTCAAGGCCGTCTGAAACATTCAGACGGCGTGATGCGGGGCGGTTTGCTGCCAAACCAAATCGCAGATATCGTCTTTGGGGGCAAAGCCTGTGGGCGCTTCCAGCAGGAGGCCGCGCAGGGCGGTTTGGTCGGATTGGCGGCAGGCGGCATCCATGCGGTCGAGTATGTCAGAAAGTGTTACCCACGGCAGCATGACTTCGTTGGCGGTCATAATGCGGGGATGAGTGGTCTTCTCTACCGCATCGCCGATGAGCAGCTCTTCATAGAGTTTTTCGCCGGGGCGCAGGCCGGTGACTTTGATTTCGATATCGCCGTCGGGATGCGCTTCGTCTTTTATCTCCAGACCGCTCAAACGAATCATTTGTTTCGCCAAATCAATGATTTTTACCGATTCGCCCATGTCGAGTACAAATACGTCGCCGCCTTTGCCCATCGCGCCGGCCTGAATCACCAGCTGCGCCGCTTCGGGAATGGTCATGAAGTAGCGGGTGATGTCGGCGTGGGTGAGGGTGACCGGTCCGCCTGCGGCAATCTGTTTCTCAAACACCGGCACCACCGAGCCGGAGGAGCCGAGCACGTTGCCGAAGCGCACCATGCAGAAACGGGTGGTTTGATCTGCTTCGGCAGCCAGCGCCTGCAAGACCAATTCGGCCATGCGTTTGCTTGCGCCCATGGTGTTGGTGGGGCGCACGGCTTTGTCGGTGGAAATCAGCACAAAGGTTTCGACTTTGGCATCAATGGCCGCTTGGGCGCAAAACATGGTGCCGTAAACATTGTTGCGCACGCCTTCGATGGTGTTGAATTCCACCATCGGCACATGTTTGTAGGCGGCGGCATGGTAAACGGTTTGCACGCCGAATGCTTTCATGATGTTGAACAGGCGGTTGCGGTGTTGCACCGAGCCCAGCAGCGGCAAAACTTCAACCGTCATGCCGTGTTCTGCCTGATATTCGCGCAATTCTTTGTCGATGCTGTAGAGCGAAAATTCCGACAATTCAAACAAAATCAGTTTTTCGGGTTGGCGCTGGATAATCTGGCGGCACAATTCCGAGCCGATGGAGCCGCCCGCGCCGGTGACCATCACCACTTTGCCGCTGATGTCGGCAGCCATCAGTTCGGGGCGCGGATCGACCGGATCGCGGCCGAGCAGGTCGACCACAGAGATTTTTTTCAACGAGCTGACGTTGATTTTGCCGTCGACCAAATCTTTCATACCCGGAATGGTCAGCACTTCGCACGGATAAGGTTCCAAGCGTTGAATCAGGGTTTTACGCTCTTCGGTGCTGGCGCTGGGAATCGCCAGCAGGATTTTTTCTACGCCGTATTTTCTGATTAAATCATTGATTTCAGACGGCCTGTGTACTGGCAAGTCGTAAATCACGGTACGTTGGATTTTCGGGTTATCATCGACAAAAGCCACAGCATGATATTCGTTAACCTGCTTGATGGCTTCCAGCAATTGCCGCCCGGATTGCCCGGCACCGTAAATTATCACCGGCACCATCTGCTTGTTGTGTTCGCGGCTGGTGAGGATGGTGCGCAGCATTACGCGCGAACCAGCAATCAACACCACCATCAGCAGGAAATAGACAAACGGCAGCGCCAAGCGCAGGCGTTGTTCGAAAACCAATGTGCTGACGAAAAACAGCAGGGCGGAGATGATGCTGCCGATCACGGCGGTGGTCAGCACTTTGGTGCTGACGTAACGGGTGACGGCGCGATACAGCCCCAGGCGGACAAACAGCAGGATGGTCAGCGCGGCTGTGGCGGCGAAAGCCAGCCAGTTGGCGCTGCTGAGCCATTCCTGCGAATAGCCGCTTTTGAGGCTTTGGGCAAACCAGAATGCAAAGAAAATCACCAAAGCATCGTGAATCACGAAGAAGGTTTTCTTCACATTACGGGGCAGGGCTAACAGGGTTTCCAAATTCATGGTCGGTATTTCTGAAAGGTTCGGATAAAAATCAAGCGGTAGCCTGAGTTAAAACGTCGCGGATGTGGCGGCAGCAGAAGTCGATTTCTTCATCTGTCAGCGTGGGGTGCACCAAAAACATCAGGCTGGTGTCGCCCAATTCCACGGCGTTGGACAGGCGTGTTTGCGGGCGCCACGGCGTGTTGTCGAAAGCTTTTTCCAGATACACTTCCGAGCAGCTGCCTTGGTAGCAGGGCACTTTCAGCGCGTTCAATTCATTGACGATGCGGTCGCGGCTCCAGTCGGCCTTCAACTGCTCCGGCTTCACAAAGGCGTAGAATTTGTATTGCGCGTGTTCGATGTAATCGGGCACGTCTACCAAGCGGATAGAGGCGAACGGCTGCATGGCGGCGGCCAGTTTGGCGGCGTTGGCCTGACGCTTGGCTGTCCATTCCGGCATGCGTTTGAGCTGGATGCGGCCGATAACGGCCTGTATTTCCATCATGCGCCAGTTGGTGCCGAAGCTCTCGTGCAGCCAGCGGAAACCGGGCGCGTGTTCGCGGTTGTAGACAGCGTCGTAGCTTTTGCCGTGGTCTTTGTATGACCACATTTTCGACCATAATTCTTTATCGTTGGTGGTGACCATGCCGCCTTCGCCACCGGTGGTCATGATTTTGTCTTGGCAGAACGACCACGCGCCGACATGGCCGATGGAGCCGAGCGGGCGGCCTTTGTATTTCGCACCGTGGGCTTGGGCGCAGTCTTCAATCACCCATAAACCGTGTTGCTCGGCCAGCGCCATGATGGCATCCATTTCGGCAGGCATACCGGCCAAGTGCACCACGATAATGGCTTTGGTATTCGGCGTTAAGGCCGTCTGAATGGTTTCAGCGCTGATGTTTTGGCTGTTTAAATCGACATCGGCAAACACGGGATTGGCACCGGCGGTCACGATAGACGAGGCCGAAGCGAGGAAGGTACGCGAGGTAACGATGACATCATCACCCGCACCGATGCCCATCGCTTTGAGCGCCACATCCAGCGCCAGCGTGCCGTTGGCCAGCGCCACCGCGTATTCGGTGCCGGAAAAAGCGGCAAACTCTTTTTCAAACTCGCGGCATTCGCTGCCGGTCCAGTAGTTGACTTTGTTGGACAGCAAAACGCGTGATACGGCATCGGCTTCTTCTTGGGTGAAGCTCGGCCACGGTGACAGCGAAGTATTCAACATAACAAATCCTTTATTTCGGTTAAATCGGTTATCCAGTGATGAGGCTGGTGTGCGGCGGGAAAGTCGGCGGCATCGTGCTGATGGATGTTGTTGGCCGAGGCTTTCAGGCCGATGGTCAGCCAGCCTTGATTGTTGGGGGTGACAAAATCTTTTTTGATGTTGTCGCCGATGTAGAGCCATTGTTTGTCGGGATAGCAGCTGCGGATAAAGTCGAAGCGTTTCGGTTGCGGTTTTTCCGAGGCAAAGGCTTCTGAAATCAATATGTGGTCGAAGCAGCCGCTCAAGCCCAAGGCATGCAGCTTCTGGCGCTGGGTCAGGCTGCGGCCGTCTGAAATCAGGGCGCTGGCGGCAAAGCGTTGGATTAAGGCGCTCAGGCTTTCAGAGGGCATATAGGGGCGGATGGCGGGCCGGTGCAGGCGGTAATGCCACAGCAACGAGGCTTTTTCGGCATCGTTGAACCCGCAATGGCGGCACAAACGGTCGAGCCAGTCGCTTTTGTGCATATCCAGCAGCGCCAGCAATGCCTCGGCGTTGTGTTGCGGATACAGCTCGGCAATCTGCGCGCACACGGCACGGATGCCGGACACTTTATAGTCGAATTCCGAATACAGCGTGTCGTCTAAATCAAACACAATCACGCTCTCGGCGGCGTCAATCGTCGGTTTCATCCGCGCACCAATACTTTGGCGTCGTAACGCAGCATAATCAAATCGTTTTCCCATTCGTCGAAGAAGGGAATCTCTTCACCGTAGCAATATTCGCGTATCAACCAGCCCGGATAGTTGGCGCCTGCCGCGTAAGTGAGCGGGAAGCCGCCGCCGAAGCGGGGATTGATTTCGACGCCGTATACGGTTTGGCTGGCTTCATGGTAGAAAAATTGGGCAGTGATGCAGCCGCGCGCTTCTTCGAGGGTGGCGAGTTTTTCGTTTAAAAAGTCATACAGCCAGCCGCGGCGGGTAGCGCCTTTGCTCACTTCACCGGAGCGCACTTCCAAGCGCTCGCGCGGCACGGTGCATTTCAGACGGCCTTGGCGGTCGTAATACATATCGACGGTGAATTCTTTGAATGTGTTTTGAATGTCTATCAATTGGCAAAACATCATTTTCGGGTCGTTTTTCAGCTCGTCGGTCAATTCGTCTGCGCTGTTAATCGCTTGCGCACCGATGCCGCGGCTGCCGTCGTAGGGCTTGGCGAAGCAGGGAAATTCGATGTCGTCGGAGCCGTAGATTTTCGGCGTATCAATGCCGTAGCGGGCAAACAGGGCAACAGAATCGCGTTTGTCGCGGCATTGGCGGATGAGGCCGCTGCCCGACACGATAATGTGGATGCCCGCCGCTTCAAAACGGCTGCGTGCTTCGGCAAGCTTCAATAATTCGGTGTCGATGGTTGGAATAATCAAACCGATGTTTTGTTCGTCAGCAAGTTGAAAAATACTGTCAATATAGTTTTCCGCGCTGATACGGGGCACAGCAAACGCGCCGTCGGACACTTGGCAGGCAGAAGACATTCTCGGGTTTAGGTCGGTGCAGTAGATGCGGATGCCGTCTGAAAATTTGGCCGCTTCGGTTTTGAAATCCTGCACCAGCTCCACGCGGCGGCCGGCGGATAAAATCAGAATGTTATTTTTTTTCATGGTCGTCGTTTCCTGTAAAGAAAGGCATGGTGGCATCGCCTTGGGCGGAAATGCCTTCGCGCACAAATACTTTTTTAACGGTTAAAAACAAAATTTTAATATCCAGCCACAGGCTGCGGTTGTCGACATACCACACGTCGTATTCGAATTTCTGATCCCATGAGATGGCGTTGCGGCCGTTGACCTGCGCCCAACCGGTGACGCCTGGTTTGACTTCGTTGCGGCGGCGCTGGAAATCGTTATACAGCGGCAGATACTGCATTAGCAGCGGCCGCGGGCCGACCAGGCTCATTTCGCCTTTCAATACGTTCCACAATTCCGGCAGCTCGTCGAGGCTGGTGGCACGCAGTTTTTGGCCGAACGGGGTGAGCCGCTCGCTATCGGGCAGCGGATTGCCGCTTGCATCGACGGCATCGCGCATAGAGCGGAATTTCACCATCTTAAACGGCTTGCCGTCTTTGCCCGGGCGGGTTTGGGTGAAGAATACCGGTGCGCCGAGGTTTTTGCGGATGAGATAAATAAGCAGCAAAAATACCGGCGACAATATAATCAGCCCCGCCGCTGAGGCAAGGATATCCAATAAGCGTTTCAAAAAATCATTCATGGGCGAGTTTCTCAATCAGGTCGACAATTTTTCCGTAAGCCACATCGCGCTTGAAGCGGCGCACGATTTCCTGCGATTGCACCGGTTCGTTGCGGCGCGGCAGAATCCGTTTGGCCGCGGCAACGAAGCCGTCGACATCGCCGGATTGGTAGTTTTCATGCGGCAGCAACGTGAGCACTTCGGCCACTTCGTCGTTGACCTGGCTGTTTAGAATCGGTTTCTGCAAGGCCATGTAATCAGACAATTTGTTGGTAATCGAAGCGGCAGAATAAGACTGAATCGGGTTGACGGCGATGTCGCAAGCTTTGGCCACCGCCATCATTTCGGCATAAGGAATGTAGCCGTAAAAGATAATCGATTCATTGGCATAAGCTTTCAGTTTTTCAAGGTCGGGGCCGCCGCCCATAACGTGCAGTTCAATATTTTCGCCATTATCCAGTAATTGCTGCACACCTTTACAGACAGTTTCCATATCGTAGCTGATGCTGAGTGTGCCTAAGTAAAACAAACGGATAACGCCGTCTGAAAAGGTTTGGGCTTCCACGCGCTCCAGCGTTTCAAAATCGGCACCGATATACACCACTTCGCCTGGGGCATCAGGATTGGCTTTGTGGGCGCGGTCGAGGTAGGTTTGCGATACGGCCACCAAACTGTCGGCGCAGCGGTAGGCTTTATCCGCTTTGGCGGAAAAAGGCAGCAGCTTGGGCGGAAGTTTTTTCAATGCCGGGATAACGGCGGAAAATGATTCCGGCCAGATGTCTTGCACGTCGATAATCAGTTTATAGCCCAAACGCGCTTTGTGTTTGCCCAGTACGATATTGGTCGCAATTAGCGGATAAGCGGAAACCACAACGTCGGTGTCGCCGGGGCGGCAGCTGAGCAGCCACTGCGCCAAGTCTTGTACAAACGTATGATGGCTTTTGAGGCGTGCCCACGAAACATTTTTCTGATAACCGGTTTCACGCATCAGCTTCACTTTCAGACGGCCTTTTGAAGCGGCTTCGGCATCTTCAGGCCGTCTGAACGATTTGTCGTAATGCTTGAAATTGCTGGTAATCAGCAAGACGTCATACGACTGGCTCAACAGCTCGGCTAAATACCAGAAGCGGTTGAAATGCGGTTCGTTCGGCAGCGAGCAATAAGGGGCGACAATGGTAATCTTCATCAGAAATTTTCCGGCTTACATATTGTAGGCGGCGAGGGTGGTGCGGTAGATTTCTTCGTCGGAACACAACGCGGCCACATGCGCGTGCAGCGCTTTGCCCAAACGCTCGCGCAGGGCTTTGTCGTGCACCAATTCTTCGACGGCATCGGCGAATTCGTCGGCATTGCCCAGCGGGATGCAGTAGCCGGTTTGGCCGTTAATCACCATTTCGGAAATGCCTGCCATGTCGTAGGTGACGACGGGGGTGTCATACAGGCCGGCTTCGAGAATGTTGTTGCCGACACCTGCGCCGTGGTCGCCCGCGCAATTGGGCGTGTTCACCAGAATATCCACTTCTTTGAAATAGGCGGTCAGGTCGCGCACGCCGCCGAGAAAGGTCACTTTGTCGGCAATGCCCAAATCGGCGGCTTGCTGTTTCAGGTTGTCCATTTCTTCGCCGATACCGGCCACGGAAAGGCGCACGGGCAGGCCGCGGTCAACCAGAGTTTTGAAAATCGGCAGCATCAGGTGCACGGCGCGCACTTTGTCGAGGCGCGACAACGTGCCCAACATCAGATAATCCTTTTCGGTTTTCTCGGGCACATAATCGGGTTTGTGCAGGGCGTTGTAGGTGTAGCTGACGCGGTTAGCCGGGAAGCCGTAGCGGATAAGCTTTTCGCGCTCATGTTTGCAGTTGCCGATGATGTAGACGCCCAGCTTGTCGAACAGCTTGGCGATTTTCGGATAGGTTTCCGGATCGAGGCCGCGCGCGTGGTAAAACACTTTGGTTTTCGGCGAAGCAATTTTGGCAGCAATGGCGCAGGCCGGGACGATGCGTGCCATCTGGCAATGGACGATGTCGGGCTGCTCGGCTTTCAGCAGCTTCACATAAGCCATCATGCCTTTGATATAGCCCAGTTTGCCGCCTTGATAGAAATCAATCGGTTTCCAACGGATGCCCAAGCTTTGCGCTTCGGCAATCAAGGGGCCGTCTGAAGAGGCTAACACAACATCATGGCCGTATTGGCGCAGTAATCGGCCCAAGCGGAAGGTGGCGTTTTCGGTGCCACCGAGGCCGCTCATGGAGGAGGTTAGGATAACTTTCATTGTTTGGTCTCGATAAGGTTATTTTTGGATTGACTGCATACTATATAAATCAGAATTAAAAAGTTCGGCAGCCATATAAACGGCAACCGCATAATG
>CAYVIS010000009.1:0-25108 GCA_964451565.1 uncultured Neisseria sp. | reverse complement strand
ACCACGATGTGCTTCACTTTCAAATGCTGCACGGCATAATTCACCACCGAGGCGGCGTTGAGGTCGATGGCGTTGACCATATTGGCGATATTGCGGTGCACAAACACTTCGCCCGGCGCCATGCCCATCATTTCTTCGGCGCTTACGCGGCTGTCGGAGCAGCCGATATAGAGATAATCGGGCGTTTGCGTGGCGGAGAGGTGTTCGAAAAAGTGCGGGTCGGCCTGCAATTTGCGCTCGGCCCAGCGGCGGTTGTGTTCGAAAATGTCTGTTTGGGTTTTATTGCTCATGATGCGTTCCTGAATGGTGTGTGATTATTGATTTAAGCCGCCACTCTAGCCCCAATAGCGTGCAGACGCAAGGGCGGATGGTTTTTAACAGAGGATTACTTTTATGTCAGCCGTGTAATATGCAAAAAAGCGGCGTCACAAATCATACACATAAATTGTGGATAACTTTGTGTATAAACTTTGTGTAATCGGAAGAAATCTTTACGGTGCCAATGTCTTTCGGTTCATGCTTAAAAATTGTGCATATAAAATATATAAAAATCAAATACTTAAATTCAATCTATCGATTTTAAACAAGTGATTAAGAAAAAGCTTAGTAAAAACAAGGCCGTCTGAAAGCTGTGTATGAAACCAATTGCCAGAGGCATAAAATGGCCCGATTTTCTGAGAAAAGCATCCCCAAAAAGCCGTTTCGCGGTACAATCATGCATCATTTTACACACCAGAATTTACATATCATGAAAGCCAGCCAATTTTTCATTTCCACGCTTAAAGAAGCCCCTGCAGAAGCCGCCTTGCCCAGCCATCAATTGATGATACGCGCCGGCCTGATTAAAGGCATCGCCTCCGGGCTTTACACCTGGATGCCGATGGGTTTGCGCGTGCTGCGCAAAGTGGAAGCCATCGTGCGTGAAGAAATGAACCGCGCCGGCTCGGTAGAGTTGCTGATGCCCGTGGTGCAGCCGGCCGAATTGTGGCAGGAAAGCGGCCGTTGGGAGTTTTACGGCAAAGAATTGCTGCGCATCCAAGACCGCCACGAGCGCGATTTCTGCATGGGCCCCACTTGTGAAGAAGTGATTACCGACATCGTGCGCAAAGAAATCACCAGCTACAAACAATTGCCGAAAAATTTCTACCACATCCAAACCAAATTCCGCGATGAAGTGCGCCCCCGTTTCGGCGTGATGCGTGCGCGCGAATTTGTGATGAAAGACGCCTATTCATTCCACGCCGACTACGAATCACTGGTGAACGACGGCTATCAGCCCATGTATGACGCCTATTGCCGCATCTTCGACCGCCTCGGTTTGAATTACCGCCCCGTGGCCGCCGATACCGGCAGCATCGGCGGCACCGGCTCGCACGAATTCCAAGTGTTGGCCGACAGCGGCGAAGACGTAATCGCTTATAGCGACAGCTCCGATTTCGCCGCCAACGTTGAATTGGCCGCTACCTTGCCGCTGGCAGGCGAACGCGCCGCCGCCGCTGCCGAATTGAACAAAGTACACACCCCCGCCGTGAAAACCATTGCCGCGCTGGTGGAATTTTTGAGCATTCCGGTTGAGCAAACGCTGAAATCCATTGTGGTTGAAGGCGAAGAAGAGGGCGAAATCGTGTTGTTGCTGTTGCGCGGCGACCATGAATTCAACGACATCAAAGCCGAAAAACTCGCCGGCGTGAAATCACCGCTCACCATGGCTGACCCCGCCCTGATTCGCCAACAATTCGGTGCCAACGGCGGCTCGCTCGGCCCCGTCGGCTTCAATGGCAAAGTGTATGCCGATTTCGCCACCGAAAAAGGCGCCGATTGGGTGATTGGTGCCAATGAAGACGACCAACACTACACCGGCTTCAACTTCGGCCGCGATGCCGCCGAGCCGCAATTTGTCGATTTGCGCAACGTGATCGAAGGCGATGCGAGTCCCGATGGTGAAGGCCGTCTGAAACTCGCACGCGGTATCGAAGTGGGCCATGTGTTCCAATTGCGCACCAAATATTCCGAAGCCATGAACGCCACCGTGCTCGACAACAACGGCAAAGCCAAAGTGATGGAAATGGGCTGCTACGGCATCGGCATCACCCGCATCGTGGCCGCCGCCATCGAGCAAAACAACGACGAGCGCGGCATCATCTGGACCGACGCGATGGCGCCGTTTACCGTAGTCATCGTGCCGATGAACTACAAAAAATCCGACAGCGTGCGCGAAGCCGCCGATGCGATTTACGAAAAACTGCTGGCCGCCGGCGTGGACGTATTGCTGGATGACCGCGACGAACGCGCCGGCGTGTTGCTGAATGATTCAGAGCTGCTCGGTATCCCGCACCGCATCGTCATCGGCGACCGCGCCTTGAAAGAGGGTAATGTCGAATACGCCGAACGCAAAGCAGGCGAAGCCCAAAGCGTGGCGGTGGGCGAAGTGGTGGGGAAAGTATTGGCAGCATTGGCTGCGAAGTAAGGTAAAGAAAGGCCGTCTGAAATGAATGTTTCAGACGGCCTTTTAAAATCTGTGTTGATTTGATTGTTGAAAGTGATGGATAAATGAATAAATTGATGGCCTTGATGCTGAGCGCTTTGATGCTGAACGGTTGTACTTATATTGTGTGGAAAGCAGATCCTGTGAAAACAACCACAATGCAGGCAGAGGCTGTTGATCGTGACAATGTATTTGCCTTGGCTCGAACGACAGTAGAGCAGAAAGAATTACCGGCTGGCAGCATTATTATTATTGGTGAGAAATATATTTATGTGCTGGATAGCGGTGGCGAGCGTTTAATTGAGCTGATGAAAGCGGTGCCGGATAATAGAAAGCTGACAGCGACATCTGAAAATATGCGATTTGTGCTAAAAAAGAACCAAAAAATTTCAGGTAATTTGTCTTTGCAATATCCAAAAGAAACAGGGATTGATGAGTCAATGAATAAGTTGCGATTCTATAAAGGCAATGATGCTTATACAACGCAAATCAAGCTGGAGGGGCGGATTTTTTCTGCGCAAAACAATCAATTGAACTTGCCGCAGGTAAGTACATTCAATCATTCCTATACGATTACTCTGCATCTCGAAAAAACCAATATCAATGCCAAAAAGTTATTTGAAAATATTATGATTACGCCCATTACTTTAATGGGAGATGTGATTGTCTTGCCATTGGTAGGAGCGGCTGCACTGCTTCAAAAATAATATTGATTCATTGAAAAGGATAAAAAATGACTACTATCGTTCTTGATGCTCAACCCGTGCGCGTCAACAATATTTTCTGCATCGGCCGCAATTACGTCGATCACATCGCCGAATTGAAAAACGAAACGCCCACAGAGCCGATGGTGTTTATGAAGCCGAACAGCAGTTTGCTGCAGGATGGTGGCGAGATTGTGCTGCCGTCGTTCAGCGAGTCGGTGCATTACGAATGTGAACTGGTATTGCTGATTGGTCAAGATGCCGATGGTTTTGCGGCGGACGAGCAGCCGTTGGATTGTGTGGCGGCTTATGCGGTCGGTTTGGATTTGACTGCGCGTGACGTGCAAAGCCGTCTGAAAGAAAAAGGGCTGCCGTGGACAAAAGCCAAAGGTTTTCGCGGTGCGGCCTGTGTATCGGCGTTTGTGGTGGCGGAGAAATTGGCCGCGCCGCAAGATTGCGAGTTTACGCTCAACATCAATGGTGAGTTGCTTCAACACGGCCACACCACGCACATGATTTATCCGCTGGACGTGATTTTAAAAACATTGGCCGAAACTTACGGCTTGCGCGCGGGTGATGTGGTGTTTACCGGCACACCATCGGGCGTGGGCGAGTTGCACAGTGGTGACAAGCTGGCGCTGGATTTGGCGGGCTTGGTGCAGGCGGCGTTTACGGTGGCTTGAGGCCGTCTGAAAAAAGGTTCTAAAGGATAGAAGTATCTATTCTTTGTGTTGCATCAACAATTACCGTAAAATGCGCGTTTTGCTTTCTCCAAACATCAGGAAATCATCATGCTGAAAAAATTCATGCTCGGCGGCGTTGCTGCTTTGGTTTTGGCTGCCTGCGGCAACGAGGGCGGCAATAGCGCAGCAGGTGCGGCTTCTGCGCCTGCCCAACAAGCGGCGGCAGGCTCGCTGTTGGAACGCATCAACAATCAGGGCACACTTACCGTGGGCACCGAGGGCACTTACGCGCCGTTTACCTATCACGACGACGCGGGCAAGCTCACCGGCTATGATGTGGAAGTGACCCGCGCGGTGGCCGAAAAATTGGGCGTGAAAATCGACTTTAAAGAAACCCAATGGGATGCGATGCTGGCCGGTTTGAAAGCAGGCCGTTTCGATATGGTGGCCAACCAAGTGAGCCTGACCACGCCCGAGCGCCAAGCCACTTTTGATAAATCGGCGGAATACAGCTACTCCGGCCCGATGGCGGTCAACCGCAAAGATGATGACCGCATCAAAACGCTGGCCGATGTGAAAGGCTTGTCGTCTGCACAATCGTTGAGCAGCAATTATGGCGAGATGGCTGAAAAAGCGGGTGCGAAAATCGTGCCGGTCGACGGCATGGCGCAGGCTTTGGCGCTGGTGCAGCAAAAGCGTGCCGACTTCACCTTCAACGATTCGCTGGCCTTGCTCGATTATCTGAAGAAAAACCCCGAATCCGGCCTGAAAACCGCTTGGACGGCGGGTGCGGAAGACAAACTCGGCTCGGGCTTCATCGTCAATAAAGGCAATGACGAAGCATTGGCGAAAATCAGCGGCGCGGTGGAAGAGCTGCGCGCCGACGGTACGCTGAAAAAGCTGGGCGAACAATTCTTTGGTGAAGACGTCAGTGTTAAGTGATCTGTTAAGCGCCTTGCCGTTTATGACCGAAGCCCGCGCGGCTTTGGTCATTAATGCTTTCTGGCCGATGGTGAAAGCGGGCTTTATCTATTCGATTCCGCTGGCGCTGGTGTCGTTTGCGTTCGGCATTCTGATTGCCGTGGCGGTGGCTTTGGTGCGCATCGTGCCCGGCGGCGGCTGGGTGCATAAGCTGCTGTTGGGCGTGGTGAAGTTTTATGTGTCGGCCATCCGCGGCACGCCGATGCTGGTGCAGCTGATGATTGTGTTTTACGGCCTGCCCGCCATCGGCATCACCCTCGACCCGCTGCCGACCGCCGTTATCGGCTTTTCGCTCAACATCGGCGCTTACGCTTCGGAAACCATCCGCGCGGCGATTTTATCGGTGCCGAAAGGGCAGTGGGAAGCCGGTTTCACCATCGGCATGACCTATATGCAGACCTTCCGCCGCATCATCATGCCGCAAGCGTTCCGCGTGTCGGTGCCGCCCTTGAGCAACACCTTTATCAGCCTGTTTAAAGAAACCTCGCTTGCATCGGTGGTGACCATTACCGAACTTTTCCGCGTGGCGCAGCAGATTGCCAACGCCAGTTACGATTTTCTGCCGGTGTATATCGAAGCGGGGCTGGTGTATTGGGTGTTTTGCTTCTTCCTGTTTATCGGTCAGGCCAAGTTGGAGAAACGGCTGGATCGTTATGTGGCGAAGTAGGGCGGTTTAATATTTACTATGCCGAGTCGGTAAAGCAAGCCTTGCAGCATCTAACAAAACAGTAGGGTGCAATAAGCATCAGCGCATTGCACCGATTAGCAGATATCAACCGCTTCTGAAAACTTCAAAAATGCGTGAATCGGTGCAATGCGGCGATGCCTTATTGCACCCTACGAACGGTTTTGCATGCATAGTTTTATGTGTGGCAGGTAAAGCAAGCCTTGCGGCTTGCAATATTCCACAGCGTGTAGGATGGGTGTAAACCCATCAAATGCCATGAGTTAATGGCGTTTGCCCCAACCCTACGTGCTAACTCTTCCCTGAGAGAGGGGATAGTTTATAGGCCGTCTGAAAAGATTACTTACGTTTGTCAGGCATCAGACCCTCACATAAGGAATCACGTAGGATGGGGGCTCCACTTTTTGATGGGTTGACACCCATCCTACGCCCCTGTTGCTCAAATATACATACGCGCTTGAATAATAAAGTGATATCCGTTCGAGGCCGTCTGAAAACTTCTTGAGCTTCAGTAAGCTAATCCCCTCTCCGGCTTAGATTGACTAGCGTAGCGTGTCAATCTGCCCTCTTTGAGCAACAGGGAGAGGGCTAGGGTGAGGGTGGCAAGCCGCAAGGCTTGCAATATTCCACAGCATCAGGTACCCAAAAAATGATTAAAATCCGCAACATCCACAAAGCATTCGGCGACAACGAAATCCTGCGCGGCATTGATTTGGACATCAATAAAGGCAATGTGGTGGTGATTCTCGGCCCCTCCGGCTCGGGTAAAACCACGTTTCTGCGCTGCCTTAATGCGCTGGAAACGCCGCAACAGGGGCTGATTGAGTTTGACGGCGATGCGCCGTTGAGCATCGACTTTGCCGCCAAGCCGACCAAAAAAGACATTCTGGCGCTGCGCCGAAAATCGGGCATGGTGTTTCAGCAATACAATCTGTTTCCGCACAAAACCGCGCTCGAAAATGTGATGGAAGGCCCCGTAATGGTGCAGGGCAAATCGGTTGCTGAAGCGCGCGCCGCCGCTGTGGCGCTGCTGGAAAAAGTGGGCTTGGGCGACAAAATCGACCTCTATCCCTATCAGCTCTCCGGCGGCCAGCAGCAGCGCGTCGGCATCGCCCGAGCGCTGGCCATCCGCCCCGAGCTGATGCTGTTTGACGAACCCACTTCCGCGCTCGACCCCGAATTGGTGCAGGATGTGCTCAACACCATGAAATCGCTGGCGCAAGAAGGCTGGACGATGGTGGTGGTGAGCCACGAAATCAAATTTGCGCTCGATGTGGCCACCACGGTGGTGGTGATGGACGGCGGCGTGATTGTGGAGCAGGGCGCGCCCGAGCAATTGTTCCGCAATCCGCAGCATGAACGCACCAAACGCTTTTTGCAGCAGATTCGCGCCGAAGCTTGAGAAGAATGATTCTAGGCCGTCTGAAAGGCAGTTTGCTTTCAGACGGCCTCTGTTTATGTATAGACATGTTATGATTACAGCCATTGTTTGACTGGAATATTGAAATATGAATACTTGGAGCGAAGCGCTGGGTGCGGAAAAGCAGCAGCCTTATTTTCAGCAGATTTTGGATACGGTAAAAGCCGAACGCCAACGCGGGCAGGTGGTGTATCCGCCGGCACAAGATGTGTTTAATGCTTTTAAAGCCACTGAATTCAATCAGGTGAAAGTGGTGATTTTGGGGCAAGATCCGTATCACGGCGAGGGGCAGGCGCATGGATTGTCGTTTTCGGTGCGGCCGGGCATTCAGATTCCGCCGTCGCTGCAAAATATTTATAAAGAGCTGGCCGATGATATTGCGGGCTTTCAAATGCCGAACCACGGTTATTTGCAGCATTGGGCGGAGCAGGGCGTATTGCTGTTGAACACGGTGCTGACCGTGCGCGCGCATCAGGCGCATTCGCATGCGGCGCTGGGTTGGGAAACGTTTACCGATAAGGTTATCCGTCAATTGGCCGAGCGGCGCGAGCATTTGGTGTTTGTGCTGTGGGGCAGCCACGCGCAGAAAAAAGGCGCGTTTATCGACCGCCAACGCCATTTGGTCATCACCTCGCCGCATCCGTCGCCGCTGTCGGCCTATCGCGGCTTTTTCGGCAGCAAACCGTTTTCGCGGGCAAATGCGTATTTGCAGGCAAACGGGCAAATGCCGATTGATTGGCAGGTTTAAACCAACAGAATCAAGGAGGCTGTATGGACTATATCCATCAATTCGGCTTGGCATTTATGGCCTTTTTCGCCATTATGAATCCGGTGTCCAGCTTGCCGGTTTACATCAGTTTGACCGATGGCGATGATGCGAAAACGGCCAAAGCCGTGGCGCGCAAGGGGCTGTTGATTGCATTCGGCATTGTGGCGGTGTTTTCAATCGGCGGGCGCTACATTTTCGAGATGTTTGGCATGACGCTGCCTGCGCTGCGGCTGGCAGGTGGTGCGCTGGTGTTTCTCATCGGCTTTCATATGTTGCAAGGTCAGCATTCTTCGGTACACCATCCGGCCGATACCGCTGATGTAAACGATAATGACGACAAACTGAGCGTGGCCGTATCGCCGCTGGGCACACCGATGCTGGCCGGGCCGGGCACCATTGCCACCGCAATGAACCTTTCCGCGCATGATTCGCCCGGCAATATGCTGGTTACCGTGACGGCATTTGCACTGCTGTGCCTGATTACCTATATCTTGTTTATTTACGGCAAAACGTTGGTGCGGTTGATGGGCGACAGCGCCATGAATGTGATGACGCGCATGATGGGATTGATTTTGGCGGTAATCGGTGCACAGATGCTGATTGTGGGTATTCAGGGTGCATTTCCCGGGTTGAAATAAGGGTTTGCTGTGATGTTTAAGGCCGTCTGAAAATATTTTTCAGACGGCCTTTTTACTCATCGAATCAAATCCAGCCTTTATCCGACAAAATATGTTTGATTTGTGCATAAATAATCGGTGCGCTCACCAGCCCGGCGATGCCGAACAGGGCTTCCATCAGCAGCATGGCAATCAGCAATTCCCACGCGGCGGCTTTGATTTTGTGGCCGATGATGTGGGCGTTTAAGAAATATTCGAGCTTGTGGATGCCGATTAACCAGGCCAATGAGAGCGCGGTGGTGGCGAGGCTGTCGGAAAGGCTCAATACCACGATAAAGAAATTGGAAAACAGATTGCCCACTACCGGAATCAGACCGGCGAAAAAGGTAAGCACAATCAGCATGCCCGACATCGGCAGCGGTTTGCCCAGCATGGGCAAAACGGCAAACAGATACACGGCGGTGAGCGCGGTATTAATCAGCGAAATGCGGATTTGTGCGAAAAATACGTTGCGAAAAGCTTCCGTAAGGCTTTGGAAAGTGCGGTAGAGCGCAAGGGCGAAAGGCTTGGCCTGTATCGGCGGGCGTTCGGGAATCTGCACAGACATAAAGCCGCCGATAACGATGCCGGCAAGCAGATGGCCGATGCCGCGCACGGTGTGTGCGCCCGCGTTTTGCAGCTGGGTACCGTGCATTTTCAGGTTTTCGGAAAGGGTTTCGCGCAAACCTGCGGTGGAGAGGGGCAGATATTGGGCGATATTCGGCGGCAGCTTGGTGTGAAGCTGATCGAGCACGGCGGCGGTTTGCGCCATCAGGGCGGAAAAGGTGTAGCCGTCGGCTCTGCTGCCGAGCCAAACCGCAAGCGCCCATACTGCGAGCAGCAGCAATAACACAAACAGCAGCAGCCCCAAAAGGCCGCTGTGACGCAGCTTGGGGAACGCGCGTTGAAGTTGTTGTGCGAGCAGGCGGGCGGCGGCATAGGTAATCAGCGCGGCAAACAGCGCGCCAACCAAGTGTAATGCCAATAAGGGCAGCCACAACAGCAATACACCGGCAATGGCGCTGAAAAAAGCGGTGAGGCTGAGTTTCTCGGAAACATTCATGATGACGATACTGAATAGCGGATGCAATATTATGCGCGCTTTTTAAGGCTCGGTTGGAAATTTATCAGGCCGTCTGAAAGGCTGGGCAATTGTCAAAACCTTTCAGACGGCCTGATGATAGATGCGGGCACTTTTATGCTTCGCCCAATAATTGTTCACGCGTGAGCAGGAACACAAAGCCGTCGCCGCCGCTTGTTTCCAGCCAGGTAAACGGCAGCTCTGGGTAGGCGGCTTCAAGTACGTCGCGGTTGTGGCCGATTTCTACCAGCAATACGCCTTTGGGGTTGAGATATTTTGCCGCCTGCAAGATGATTTGACGGGTGGCGTCGAGGCCGTCTTCGCCGCTGCCGAGCGCCAGCTCCGGCTCGTGCAGGTATTCTTCGGGCAGCGCGTCGACCGATTCGGCATCCACATAGGGCGGGTTGGAGATGATTAAGTCGTAGGTGTCTTCCAAGCCTTCAAATAAATCGGTGTGAATCAGGTTGATGCGCTCTTCGAGGCCGTAGCTTTCCACATTGATGGCGGCCACTTCCAGCGCATCAAGGCTTAAATCGACGGCATCGATTTGAGCGTCGGGATAATGATGCGCCATCTGAATGGCGAGGCAGCCGCTGCCGGTGCACAAATCCAGCGCGCGGTGCACCAATTCGTCGTGTTCGATCCACGGCAGCAGCGGTTCGCCCAATAATTCATATACAAACGAACGCGGCACAATCACGCGTTCATCCACATAAAAATCAAATTCCCCCTGCCAAGCCTGATGGGTGAGATAGGCCACGGGCAGCCGTTCGTTTACGCGGCGTTCTATCAGCGCTAAAACGTTTTCTTTCTCACTTTTCAATAATTTGGCATCTAAATAAGGCTCGAGCATATCCAGCGGCAGGTTGAGGGTGTGCAGAATCAGATAGGCGGCTTCGTCGTGGGCATTGTCGCTGCCGTGGCCGAAAAAGAGGTCGGCCTCGTTGAAACGGCTGACGGCAAAGCGCAACAGGTCGCGCACGGTGGTGAGTTGCTGGGCGGCTTCGGCAAACATGCTGGCTCCGAATAAAGATAAGATAACGGAATGCAATTATAGCGGATATGCCGCCACCGCGCTTGCTTCAGACGGCCTGTAGCGTGTGTATAGTGAATTAAATTTGAACCAGTACAGCGTTGGGCTCGCCTTACCGTACTAGGTGTACTGTCTGCGGCTTCCCGCCTTGTCCTGATTCAAATTTAATCCACTATATGAATCAGCCGCGGTGCAACGGGCAAATTTTTCATGGCAAACGGTAAGGCTTGGCCGGAAATTTCATTTATACTTAAACTATCTGTTTCATTGCCAATCGAAGGAAAATATTATGAGCCAAACTCTGCCGCTGCGCGCCGATACCGTGGGCAGCTACCTGCGCACCGCCGCCCTCAAACAAGCCCGTGCCGACTTTGCCGAGGGCAAAATCAGCCGCGAAGCGCTCACCCGCGTGGAAGACGAAGAAATTGCCAAATTGGTTAACGATCAACTGGCTGCGGGCATTCAAGTGATTACCGATGGCGAGTTCCGCCGCTCGTGGTGGCACATCGACTTTCTGGAAAACCTCGACGGCATCGAAGGTTTCGTGCCCGAGCAGGCTTACGCGTTTAAAGGCACCGAAGTGCGCCGCTACAACACCCGCTGCAACGGCAAAGTGGCGTGGCCGAAAAACCATCCGTTTATCGCGCATTATCAAGCGCTGGCTGAAATCGTCGGCGAGCGCGGCATCGTCAAATACACCATTCCCAGCCCGAATCAACTGATGTATCCGTTTATTTGGGACACCGGCGTGTATGCCGACAAAGCCGCCTTCGCCGCCGACGTGCGCCAAACCTATAAAGATGCCATCGCCGCATTTTACGCCGCAGGTTGCCGCTATCTGCAAATCGACGACGTGTATTGGGGCAGCCTCTGCAACAACCACGAAGCGCCCGAATTTGAAGAAAACAAACGCTACGCGCTGGAAAACATCCAAGCCATTTTGGCCGACAAACCCGCCGATATGTGCATCACCACCCACGTTTGCCGCGGCAACTACAAATCGTCTTACCTGCTGACCGGCGCGTATGACCCCGTTGCGCCCGAATTGTTCGGCCAAACCGCGTTTGACGGCTATTTCCTCGAATACGACAACGAGCGTTCCGGCGATTTTACCCCGCTGAAATACTTCAACGACAATCCGCACAAAGGCCGCATCGTATTGGGCTTGGTGACGTCCAAATTCCCCGAGCTGGAAAGCAAAGAAGCCATCAAAGCGCGCATCGCCGAAGCCGCCGAAATCGTGCCGCTGGCGCAATTGGCACTCAGCCCGCAATGTGGTTTCGCCTCCACGGAAGAGGGCAATATCATGACCGAAGCCGAGCAATGGGCGAAAGTGCGCTTGGTGGAGGAGATTGCGGCGGAAGTGTGGGGCGGCGATTGAGGTTGGTGTGAGTCGGTATTGCCGAATGGCCGCTATGCTGTTATCGGTGTGTCGGTCTGCTGCGCAGTCCGGGTACTGATTCGGTTGTTCAGATCATTGGGTTGCAGCAATACGCCATGTTTCAGACGACCTTGGATGAGATTGTCGGAACGGAGCCTTGAAATGACGTGCTGACGTACCAAGCTGATGATATGGATGAAAGGCCGCCTGAATATAATCTGTTCAGACGGCCTTGATTTGTATAGACTTTTCAACTGTAAACGGTGCAGCGTCAAACTCGCTAGCGGAGGTCTTTGCAAAATACATTCTTTCTTGAAAATAGTCGATAAACCCGTCATTCCGGCGCAGGCCGGAATCCATTTTCCGCTTGAAGCTGCTTTAAAATCAAAAAGCTGAATTTCGGTAGCTGGATTCCGGCCTGCGCCGGAATGACGGAATTGAGTGTTGGCGATGATTCACATAGTAATTTTGCAAAAATCTCTAGCTGGTGTGCACTGTCTGCGTTCGTTTTCCTTATTCTATTTCCAATTTATTGGACGATAAAAACAGGGAGAAATGAGGCGCTGTTCTTTTCCTATGCCTGTAGTTTATTCGACGGGGCGGTCATTAACCTACTGTTTTTGATATTTTATGTTGCCATCTTTGTCGAAGATTATTCCTTGTCCGGTGAATTGACCATCTTTGAATTGACCGACGTACTTTTCTCCTTCGGAGGCCGTATAGGTTCCCTCCCCGTTGTATTTATCATCTTTGAATTGGCCGACGTATTTGTCTCCTTTTGAAGTCGTATAGGTTCCCTGTCCGTTGAATTTATTATCTGTGAATTGGCCGATGTATGTTGTACCGTCAGGAAAAGTCAATGTTCCCTCTCCGTCATATTCATCGTCTTTGAATTGACCGACGTACTTTTCTCCTTCGGAGGCCGTATAGGTTCCCTCCCCGTTGTATTTATCATCTTTGAATTGGCCGACGTATTTGTCTCCTTTTGAAGTCGTATAGGTTCCCTGTCCGTTGAATTTATTATCTGTGAATTGGCCGATGTATGTTGTACCGTCAGGAAAAGTCAATGTTCCCTCTCCGTCATATTCATCGTCTTTGAATTGGCCGACGTATTTTGTGCCGTCAGGAAAAGTCCGTGTTCCCAGTCCGTCAGCTTTATTGTCTTTGAATTGACCGACGTATTTGTGTCCCCCAGCAGTCGTATAGGTTCCTTGTCCGTGGTATCTGCCGTCTTTGAATGAGCCGATGTATTTTGTACCGTCAAGAAAAGTCAATGTTCCTTCTCCGTCATATTTATCATCTTTGAATGAGCCGACGTATTTGTCTCCCTCGGAAGTCGTATAAGTTCCCTGTCCGTGGTATCTGCCGTCTTTGAATTGACCAACGTATTTACTGCCGTCAAACCGGGTTAATCTTCCTTGTCCGTGAGGGCGATTGTCTTTGATTTGGCCTTTGTATATCGAGCCATTTTCATGTTCGATGGTTTTCGCCCAAACGGCGTTGGTGAAGTTGAGCACCAAACAAAGTTTTAAAAAGGAGAGCAAAGATTTTAATGCCATTTCTATTTCCTTTTATGGTGACAACTGCCGTTATTTGATATGTGGAATGTATATGGTAAGTTTGTCTGAAGGATTCGGCAACTGCATAGCAGCGTAGTTTGAATGTCTATTGGGAATATATGTCTCGGATGTAGAAAGCCGCATATCTGGAGCCGTCTGAAAGCGGTTTCAGGCGGCCAATTGCGGAAACAGGTTTTTCAAACCGGCCACGATGATTTCAATCGATACCGCCGCCAGCAGCATGCCCATGATGCGGTTGAGGATGGTGAGGCCGGTGTCGCCCAGCACTTTGCTCACTTTGGTGGCGGCCAGCAGCGTGGTGTAGCAAATCAGGCTGATAATCAGGCCGGCAGCCAAAATGGATAGTTTGTCCCAATAATTGCGGGCGGACGAGGCGTAGATAATTACAGTGGAAATGCCGCCGGGGCCGATCATCATCGGAATCGCCAGCGGCACCACGGCCACGGCGGCGATGCTCTGGCTCGGTTTGGGCTGCTGGATGGTGATTTCGTTGCTTTCTTCCGTGCCCACATCAGGTTTGGCGGGGTTGTTGCCGCCATTCATCAAGGAAATGGCAATCAACAGCACCAAAATGCCGCCACCGACCTGAAACGCGCCCACACTGATGCCGAGCAGTTTCAGCAGCCAGCCGCCGCTGAGAGTGAACAGGGTAATGGCGATGAATACGGTGACGGCGGCGATTTGGGCGATTTTACGGCGCTCGCGGCTGCTGTGGTTGCGGGTTAAATCCAGATAGATGGCCAAGGCGCCGAAAGGGTTAATCAACACCATAAAAGCCAAAATGATTTTACTGACTTCCATTCCCATAGTCGGTTCCTCTTAGTTGCGGCGCTGATTGGCAATGCCCATCAGCAGCGCCAAAATCACCATAATCGAGAGCGTGGCTGTGCCGCCGTAGCTGACCAGCGGCAGTGGCACGCCCACTACCGGCAGGATGCCGCTGACCATGCCCATGTTGACAAAGGCATAGCAGAAAAACGTCATCGTGAGCGCCCCGGCCAGCGTGCGGCTGTAGAGAGTGGGCGCTTTGGAGGCGATATAGAGGCCGCGTCCCAAAATCAATAAATAAATCGCCAGCAGCAGAATATTGCCGATGAGGCCGAATTCTTCACCATACACGGCAAAGATGAAATCGGTGTGCGCTTCGGGGATGTAGTCGAGATGGGTTTGCGTGCCGTTGAGCCAGCCTTTGCCCCATACACCGCCCGAGCCGATGGCAATCATGGATTGGATGATGTGATAACCTGCGCCGAGCGGGTCTTTGGTGGGATCGAGCAGAGTCATGACACGGGTTTTCTGGTAGTCGTGCATGCCGTAGTTCCAAATCAGTGGCAGCGCGGCGGCAAAGGCGATAAGGGCGGCAAAAATTGCTTTCCAGGGCAGGCCGGCGAAAAAAATCACAAACAGGCCGGAAGCCATAATCAGCGTGGCGGTGCCGAGGTCGGGCTGTTTCAAAATCAGGGCGCCGGGCACGATAACCAGCAAAATGGCAACGAGATAGTGATACCAGCGCAACGACATTTCGTATTTCTGGAAATACCAAGCTACCATCATCGGTAGGGCGATTTTCATGATTTCAGACGGCTGGATGCGGCCGATACCGATGTTGAGCCAGCGTTGCGAGCCGTTGACGGTGATGCCGAAAAAGTGCACGCCCACCAGCAGCAATACGCCGATAAGATACATCGGCGGAGCGAAGTTGGCGATAACCTGAGGCCGTGAACGGGCGATAAACCAGAGCAAGATAAAGGCCAACACGGTGTGCAGGGTTTTGTTTTCAAGCTGGCCGATTTCCTGACCGTCGGCGGAATAGAGCAGAAACAGGCTCATGATGTAAACGGTCAGCATAGCGTAAAACAACCACGGATCCATCGGATCCCAAATGGTGCGCTTGATTTTGTGCAGCAGGGTATCGTTGTCGTTAGGGTTGCGCATTGTCCACTCCGGAAGCGGGCATCACCCGCGCTGCTTCATAGGCCGTCTGAAATACCGACGCGCGTTGTGCAGGTGCGGTTTCGCTGCCTGCCAGCAAAGGATTGTCAACGGTTTTCGCGCCGCTGACGGCGGGCTGTCCGGCGCGGGCATCACCGCTGCCGCCTTTCAGTTTGAGCAGGTAATAATCGCTTAGGCTGCGTGCCAAGGGGGCGGCGTTTGCGCCCCAGCCGCCGTTTTCCAAAATCACGGCAATGGCGATTTGCGGGTTTTCAACCGGGGCAAAAGCGATAAACCATGCATGGTCGCGGTGTTGCTCGGCCAGAGCGGCAGCGTTATACGATTTCCCTTGTTTGATTTGCACGACTTGTGCGGTGCCGGTTTTGCCGCCCATGCTGTATTGCAGGTTGGCTCCGACGCGCCATGCGGTGCCGCCCGGACGCAATACTTTAACCATGCCTTGTTTGACGTATTCGAAATTGCCGCGTTTGAACGGAATCTGGCGTGTGGGCTTGGGCTCGATCAGGGTGATTTGGCGGCGCTCGTGGTCGAGCAATTCTTTGACCATGTGTGGGCGGTAGACCACGCCATCGTTGGCCAGCGAGGCGGTTGCGTGCGCCATTTGCAGCGGCGTGTAGGCATTGTAGCCTTGACCGATGCTGACCGACACCATTTCCGGCGCATGCCATTCGCGTGCGGACGGATTTTTAGATTTGGCAAAACGCTTGGCTTTCCATTCCCGCGAAGGCAATACGCCGCGGTATTCGTTGGGCAGGTCGATGCCGGTCGGGCTGCCGAGGCCGAATTCAGCCAGATAAGGTGCGGTTTTGTCGATACCCAATTCGTAGCCCAAACGGTAGAAAAACGTATCTGAAGATACCTGAATCGCTTTGCTCAGGTTGGCCGAACCGTGTCCGCTGCGTACGGAATCGCGGAACAGGTGGCGGCTGCCGGGAATATTCCAAGCGCCGGGTGCGGGAATCACGGACGTTTGGCTGATTTTACCGCTTTCGAGCAGCGCCATGCCCATAAACGGCTTGAAAGTGGAGCCGGGCGGATACAGGCCTTGGGTGACGCGGTTAATCAGCGGCCGCTGCCAATCTTCGTTCAAGTTTTTCCAAGTTTCGGTGTCAATGCCGTCAATAAACAGGTTGGGGTCAAAGGAAGGCTTGGATACAAAAGCGAGCACACCGCCGGTTTGCGGGTCAATCGCCACCATTGCGCCGCGGCGGCCGCTCATCAGACGGTCGGCTTCCTGTTGCAAACGGATGTCCATCGCCAGGCGCAGGGTCTGGCCGGTTTGGGCGGGTATGGTTTTCAATACGCGCACAACATTGCCGTAGGCGTCTTTTTCCACTTCCTGATAACCGGGCGCGCCGTGCAGCTGGCGCTCGTAAAAGCTTTCGAGGCCGGATTTGCCGATGTGGGTGCTGCCGCGATAAAGCGACATAAGGTTTTCTTCATCCAGTTTTTTTTGATCGCGGTCGCTGATGCGGCCGATATAGCCCAAGAAGTGGGCAGTCAGCTGGCCGTAGGGATATTCGCGGAACGTGCGCGCGTTGATTTCCACGCCTTTGAAACGGTAAAGCTGCGCAGCCAAGCGTGCCGCTTCGTCCGGGCTGAGCTTGAGCTTGAGCGGGATTTTTTCATATGAGCGGAATTCGGCACGGAATTTCTTGAAGCGGCGCAAATCGGCTTCGGTGATGTCGACATAAGGCCGCAGTGCCTCGATGGTGTCGTCAACCTTGTGTTCAAGATTACTCGGCACCAGTTCGAGCGAGTAGGCAGGATAATTGTGTGCCAACACTACGCCGTTGACATCAACCACTTCGCCGCGCGTGGGGGCGGTGGGAATCAGCGAAATGCGGTTGCTGGTAGCTTTGGCCACAAATTCATCGTGTTGGATGACTTGCAAAAACACAAAGCGGCCGAGCAAAATGGCGAAGAAAATAAAAATCAACACAAAAGCCACCACCAAGCGCAGCAAAAAGTCTTTTTGCTGAGTGGCTTGGTCGTGGGCAGTCTGTTTGTATTGACGGGGTGTTTTCATCAGCGTAAACGGCGGGAATTCAGGATGGTGAGCATGATTTTGCTCAGCAGCGGCCACAGCAGCGCGCCGATAAACGGTGCGCTAAAGCCGAGCCAGTCGTTGAAGCGGTGGTCGTGCATCAGGCGGACCAGCATCAGGATGAATTGGTTGCACAATAAAGCACCCAATACGGCTACCGCCTGAAAGCCGTAGCTGTAGAGGATAATCTGGCGCTGTTGCTGCAAGACCAGAAAGGTAATCAGCATATACGACAAAGCATGCTGTCCCAAGGGTGCGGCGGTGCCGATGTCGACCAAGAGGCCGATAATAAATGCCCAGCCGACGCCGATGCTTTGCGGGCGGTTAATCACCCAATAAAGCAGGGCAAGAGCGGTGAATTCGGGCAGCCAGAAAAAAGTTTCGGCGGGAAAAGGCATAAAATCCAGCAGCATGGCAATGATGAAGCTGGAAACAATAATGCGTTTGGGCACCCGGTTGTGGAAATCTTCAAAATCGGTCATGGGCGGGGCGGGGCGGGAGAAGTGTCGGCAGCAGCAGCCGGATCGGCTTTCTGCGGCAGCGTCAATACATATTTGCTGCTGCGGAAGGCGGCAAACGGCTCTACGGCGACACGGTAATAAGGTGTGCCGGGGCTGCGTGCGGCAGAAGTGATTTTGGCAACGGGAATGCCTTCCGGATAGATGCTGTCGAGGCCGGATGTGAGCAGGGTGTCGCCAGGGCGCAAATCGGCGTCTACCGGGAAATAGCGCAGATTGACTGCACCGCCGCTGCCATACAGCAGGCTGCGTACACCGGTGCGCGCCACCATTACCGGAATCACGGTTTGGCCGTTGGTAATCAGGGTCAACTCGGCGCTCAGGGTGCTGACGTGGGTGATTTGGCCGATCAAACCATATTGGTCGAGCACGGCATCGCCCGTTTTCAGGCCGTTTACGCTGCCTTTGTCGATAATCAGTTTATCAGACAAAGGGTCTTTGCCGTTGGAAATCACTTCGGCTGCGGTGGTGGCGGCAATGCCGCCGCTTTGCAGCGATTGCAGCGTTTTAAGCTCGGCCAGCTCCCGTTGCAGGCGTTCGTTTTGCCGGGCTTGCGCGTTCAGACGGCTGTTTTCCGCGTTTAGGCGTTTGTTTTCGTCGACCAGTGAAGATTGCGACTGCGCCAATTCGCTGATATGGCTATACAGCCGCACCGGCTGGTTGGCCAGCCATTGCAGCGGATACAGCGCCGTTGCGGCATAGCCTTTAAGGTGTTGCACGGCGGAATAGCGGCTGTCGAGCATCATCAGGGCAATGCTGATAATCGAGAGGATAATCAGCTTGCTGCCCGGTCGGATGCCCTTGCGTGCAAAATTTAAAGACTGTTCGGCCATAGCGGTAACGCAATATCAATCAGGGGTTAACCACAAACACAGAATTGAGCTTGCCAATCATGTCGAGCGCTTTGCCTGAGCCGCGCGCCACGCAGGTGAGCGGGTCTTCGGCAATCATCACCGGCAGGCCGGTTTCTTCGGCCAGCAGGCGGTCGAGGCCTTTGAGCAGCGCGCCGCCGCCGGTGAGCACCAGGCCGCGTTCGGCGATGTCGGCACCCAATTCGGGTGGAGTTTGCTCCAGCGCGTTTTTCACCGATTGCACGATTTGGTTGAGCGGCTCAGTGAGCGCTTCCAGAATTTCGTTGGAGCTGATGGTGAACGAGCGCGGAATGCCCTCGGCCAGATTGCGGCCTTTGACTTCGATTTCGTTTACTTCCATGCCCGGAAAGGCCGAGCCGATGGATTTTTTGATTTCTTCGGCGGTGGCTTCGCCAATCAGCATGCCGTAGTTGCGGCGTACATAATTGATGATGCTGTCGTCGAATGCATCGCCGCCCACGCGGATAGAGTGCGAATACACCACACCGCTCAAGGAAATCACGCCCACTTCGGTGGTGCCGCCGCCGATATCCACCACCATCGAGCCGGTGGCTTCTTCAATCGGCAAACCCGCGCCGATGGCGGCGGCCATCGGTTCTTCAATCAGGTTGACAGTCGATGCACCCGCGGCCAGAGCAGAATCGCGAATCGCTTTGCGCTCGACTTGGGTAGAGCCGCAGGGCACGCAAATCACGATGCGCGGCGCGGCAGCAAAACGGCTGTTGTTGACCTTTTTGATAAATTGCTTGAGCATTTTTTCGGTCACGTTGAAATCGGCAATCACGCCGTCTTTCATCGGACGGATGGCTTGAATGCTGCCCGGCGTGCGGCCGAGCATCTTCTTGGCTTCGGTACCCACCGCCAAAATCATGCTTTTGCCGTGGGCGGCATCGGTTTGCATGGCCACCACGGAAGGCTCGTCCAAAACAATGCCTTTGTTGCGGATATAGATTAAGGTGTTGGCCGTGCCCAAGTCGATGGCAAGGTCGTTGGAAAAATAGCGGGTTAAAAAGCGAAACATGAAAACTTCCTGGTTTTTGGTTCAACAACAGATTGGCGGTTTTAATTCAAAGAAAAAGCTAATGCGCACGGCGTTTCAGACGGCCTTTTCAGTGTGGCCGTCTGAAAAATCGCCATGCCGCAACATGGGTTTTCGGTTATAATCTTGCGATTAAACGAAGTAACGTGCAATGATACCCTAGATTAGGTATTTTGCTAATCAAAATTGAGGATTTTTTATGTCGCTGACTTTGAATGATGTGGAAAAAATCGCCAAGCTGTCGCGCTTGAGTTTGAGTGACGCCGAAAAAGTGCAAAACTTGCAGCAGCTCAACGACATTTTCGCGTTGGTGGAAAAAATGCAAAGCGTGGACACTACGGGCATCGAGCCGATGGCGCATCCGCACGAAGTGGCGCTGCGCCTGCGTGAAGACGCCGTCACCGAAACCGACCACGCCGCCGAATATCAGGCCGTTGCCCCCGAAGTACGCAACCGTTTGTATATCGTGCCGCAAGTGATTGAAGAATAATGTTTTCAGACAGGCATTCTAATGGCCTGTCTGAAACACGCAAGCCGTCTGAACGCAACGGAAAACAGATAACATGACCTCATACACCTTAAAACAAGCCGCCGATATGCTGGCCGCTAAGCAAATTTCCGCCACCGAGTTGGCACAAGAATATTTGGCCGCCATTGATGCGCGCAACCCCGCGCTAAATGCCTACATTACCCTCAACGCGGAAGCCACTTTGGCCGAAGCGCAAGCCGCCGATGCGCGTATTGCTGCGGGAAATGCTGCCACGCTTACCGGCGTGCCGATTGCCTATAAAGACATTTTCTGCCAACAAGGCTGGAAAAGCGCCTGCGGCAGCAAAATGCTGGATAATTTTGTCGCCCCTTACACCGCCACCGTGGTGCAAAACCTGCTCGACCAAGGTATGGTCACGCTTGGCCGCGCCAATATGGACGAATTTGCGATGGGTTCGACCAACGAAACCTCGTTTTTCGGCGCCACCAAAAACCCGTGGAATGTGGAAAACGTGCCCGGCGGTTCTTCCGGCGGTTCTGCCGCTGTGGTGGCTGCGCGTTTGGCACCTGCTGCTTTGGGCAGCGACACCGGCGGCTCCATCCGTCAACCCGCTTCACATTGCGGCATCACCGGCCTGAAACCCACTTACGGCGTGGTTTCCCGTTTCGGCATGGTGGCCTATGCCTCCAGCTTCGACCAAGCCGGGCCGATGGCGCAAACCGCTGAAGACTGCGCCTTGCTGCTCAATGCGATGGCCAGCTTTGACGAACGCGATTCCACCAGCTTGGAGCGTGAACAAGAAGACTACACCCGCGATTTGAACCAGCCGCTCAAAGGCCTGAAAATCGGTTTGCCGAAAGAATATTTCGGCGCCAGCAACAGCGCCGACGTTCAGACGGCCTTGCAAAACGTGATCGACCTGCTCAAAGCGCAAGGCGCGGAAATGGTGGACGTGAGCCTGCCGCAAACCGAATTGTCGATTCCCGCTTATTATGTGCTCGCTTCCGCCGAAGCCAGCACCAACCTGTCGCGCTACGACGGCGTGCGCTACGGCCACCGCGCCGCCCAATTCGGCGATTTGGACGAAATGTACAGCAACAGCCGCGCCGAAGGTTTCGGCAGCGAAGTGAAACGCCGCATCATGATCGGCACTTATGTGCTGAGCCACGGCTATTACGATGCCTATTACCTGAAAGCGCAAAAACTACGCCGCCTCGTTGCCAACGACTTTCAGACGGCCTTGAAAGACTGCGACCTGATTTTAGGCCCCGTTGCCCCCACCGCCGCGCCCAAACTCGGCAGCGATATCCACGATCCGGTGCAAATGTATCTGAGCGACATCTACACCATCGCCCTCAACCTCGCCGGCCTGCCCGGCATGAGCCTGCCCGCCGGTTTCAGCGCCGACGGCCTGCCGATTGGCGTGCAACTGATTGGCAACTATTTTGCCGAAGCCAAATTGCTGGGCGTGGCGCATCAGATTCAGTTGAACAGCGATTGGCATAGCAAAATGCCGGAGTGATTGCGATATAGGCTGCCTGAAAATCTGATATGGACAAATTAAATCCCGAACAGCGCAGAAAATGTATGCAGGCCAACAAAAGCAAGGGCACGAACCCCGAACTTTTATTGGCAAAAGCCATGTGGCAGCTTGGCTTGCGTTATCGGAAAAACAGCAAAACCGTATTCGGCAAACCCGATTTCAGTTTTAAGAAGCATAAAGTAGCCGTTTTTGTAGATGGCGAATTCTGGCACGGCAAAGATTGGGAAATACGCAAAGCCGATATCAAAAGCAACCGCGAATTCTGGATTGCCAAAATCGAGCGCAATATGCGGCGGGACAAAGAAGTAACAGGCCGCTTGAAAGCCGAAGGCTGGGAAGTTTTGCGCTTTTGGGGCAAAGAGGTCGCGAAAAATCCGCAGATGTTTGCCGGAAAAGTACAGGAAGCAGTTTATGGAAAGTTATCAAACAGCAGAAGCAAATCAGAGTAATAACAAGCTGAAAGAACGAGCAGCACAGTATCAGCTGTTTGAAAACAGCGCAGCCTTTCAGACGGCCTTGCACAAAAAAAAATTTACCTTTATCGACCTTTTTGCAGGTATCGGCGGTTTCCGTATTGCTATGCAGAATTTGGGCGGAGAGTGCGTCTTTTCCAGCGAATGGGACGAAAAAGCCAAGCAGACTTATGAAGCCAATTTCGGAGAAGTACCTTATGGCGATATTACTAAAGAAGAAACCAAAAAATTCATTCCTCAGCAATTTGATGTTCTTTGTGCAGGATTTCCGTGTCAGGCATTTTCCATTGCAGGCAGGCGCGGCGGTTTTGAAGATACACGCGGTACGCTGTTTTTTGATGTAGCCGAAATTATCCGCCGCCACCGCCCGAAAGCGTTTTTTTTGGAGAATGTAAAAGGCCTGACCAATCACGATAAAGGGCGGACGCTGCAAACTATTTTACACACCTTGCGTGAAGATTTGGATTATTTCGTTCCCGAGCCAGAGATTGTCAATGCCAAAGATTTTGGAGTACCTCAGAACCGAGAGCGGATTTTTATTGTCGGTTTCCGTAAAGATTTAGGTGTGGAAAGTTTTGAATATCCCAAGCCGTTTGATTTTCAGACGACCTTCCTCGATATCAGGGAAAAAGAAACTGTACCGACAAAATATTATTTGTCCACGCAATATATTGATACGCTTAGAAAACATAAAGAACGGCATGAAAGTAAAGGCAACGGTTTCGGCTATGAAATCATTGCAGACAACGGTATCGCCAATGCGATTGTGGTAGGAGGCATGGGCAGGGAACGCAACCTTGTTATCGACAAACGAATTACCGACTTCACCCCGACCACCAACATCAAAGGAGAAGTAAACCGCGAGGGCATACGCAAAATGACCCCCCGCGAGTGGGCAAGACTGCAAGGGTTTCCCGAAGATTTTAAGATTGTGGTTGCCGATGCTTCTGCATACAAACAGTTTGGAAACTCGGTGGCAGTACCTGCAGTTCAGGCAACGGCAGACCAGATTATCAGAAAATTAATGGAGTGAATTATGTCAGAAGTCTTTTCAGGCAATAAAGGTGAATGGAGCGAGCCGTACGTTTTATTAAAACTCCTGTCCGATGGAAAACTGTATTTGGGTGATGGAAACCTTAACAAACTTGAAAACCTAATGTTGCCGATTATCAGTATTTTGCGGGAGGAACAGGACGGTACGAGAAAATATTCTTATTCAGATGACAAAGCGAGGGTCGTTTTTGATTTCGGTGCAGCAGGCGAATTATTGGCCGTTCCCCTTGATGAGTTTGAAAAACATGCCCGGCTTTTACTGTCAGCCATCAAAGAAAACCGTGCCTCATCTTTTACCGTACCCGATGTTGAAGAATTTTTAAGAGAAATAGGATGTACCCGCCTTAGTGCAAGATCTTTATCGAAAAGCGATATACATATTGTAGTTCATGATGTCCGGATGGGTATCTGCCCCACTCTCGGCTTCAGTATCAAATCTGAATTAGGCAGTAAAGCCACTTTGTTGAATGCCAGCGGGGCAACCAACTTTCTTTATGAAGTCCAAGATTGTGATAACCGTATTGCAGATGAATTTAACAGCTTGTTCAACAGTAGAGGCAAAAAAGATTTCCGTCGCAGGATGGCCTTACTCGAAAGAAAAGGCTGCTCCCTTGCATTCCAAAAAGCAGACCACCGTGTTTTTGCCAATAACCTGATTTTGATTGACAGCAGGCTGCCTGAAATTCTGGCAGAAATGCTTTGTCAATATTACTCGGGTAACGCTGTTGCTACGTCAGATTTATCTGCGCAAGTTTGTTCAAAAAATCCAAACGACTATGATTATTCCAACAATCACCATTTTTACGAATACAAAGTGAAACGCCTGCTTTGCGAAGCCGCCTTGGGTATGCGTCCTGCCGAAATATGGCATGGTAAATATGATGCCACGGGCGGATATTTGGTTGTGCGCCAAGATGGTGAAATTGTCTGCTATCACCTGTACAGCCATAATCAATTTGAAGATTATCTGTTTTTAAATACAAAGTTTGAAACACCGAGTTCTTCGCGTCATCATTTCGGCGATATTTATGAACAAAACGGCAGATTTTTGCTTAAACTAAATCTGCAAATCCGATTTAGCTAGATTTCAATTCATAATTCATAAAGAAAGACCTTCTATGACCTGGGAAACCGTAATCGGACTGGAAATCCACGTCCAATTAAACACCAAATCCAAAATTTTCAGCGGCGCGTCAACGGCGTTTGGCGCTGAGCCGAATGCGCATGCCAGCGTGGTGGAATGTGCGCTGCCGGGCGTGTTACCTGTGATGAACCGCGAGGTAGTGGAAAAAGCCATCAAGCTCGGTTTGGCGTTGGATGCGAAAATCAATCAGAAAAACGTGTTTGACCGCAAAAACTATTTCTATCCCGACTTGCCCAAAGGTTATCAAATCAGCCAGCTCGATTTGCCGATTGTGGCGGAGGGCAAGCTGGAAATCGTGGTGGGCGATGAGGTGAAAACCATCAATGTCACCCGTGCGCATATGGAAGAAGATGCGGGCAAATCGGTGCATGAGGGCTTGAACGGCGCGACCGGCATCGACCTCAACCGCGCGGGTACACCGCTGTTGGAAGTGGTGTCGGAGCCGGAAATGCGTTCGGCGGCGGAAGCGGTGGCTTATGCCAAAGCGCTGCACGGTTTGGTGACTTGGCTGGATATTT
>CAYVIS010000008.1:6757-25769 GCA_964451565.1 uncultured Neisseria sp. | reverse complement strand
TGTTTGGCCAGATTCAGGGATTGGGTTTCGCTCATGGGTATACTTATAAATAATAAAAAAGGCCGTCTGAAAGTCATTCAGACGGCCTTGTTGACATTTCATGCTTATTTATAGCGGTAATTGCGGCTTTTGCCAAGTAGCTCAGTCAAAATAAGTAAATTTGGCGCGTTTGACGTTGCACAATATTTCATAAGCAATCGTGCCTGCTGCGGCGGCCACTTCGTTTGCATTCACCGTGTCGCCCCACAATTCCACTTCGTCGCCGATGCCTTCGTGCGCCGCATCCAGCTCCACCGTTATCATGTCCATCGACACGCGGCCGATGATGCGGCTGCGGTGGCTGCCGATGGCAACGGGGGTGTCGGTGGAAGCGCGGCGCGGATAGCCATCGGCATAACCGCAGGCAATCAGGCCGACGCGGGTGGATTTTTTGGTGTAAAACGTTGCGCCGTAGCCGATGGGCGAATGCGGCTGCAACACCCGTTCGCCAAACACCTGCGTGCTCAAACGCATCACCGGACGCAAACGCTCGTCTGCGCCGCCAAACGGGCAGATGCCGTATAACGCAATCCCCGCCCTGCCCCAATCGCGGCGCGTTTGCGGATAAGCCAGCATCGCCGCCGAATTAGCAAGGCTCTCCTCACCTGCCAAGCCTTCGCAGCCCAAATCAAACGCCTCCAGCTGCATTTCGGTCATGCCGCTGCCCGGCTCGTCGGCGCAGGCGAAATGGCTGAATTTCACAATATCGGCCACATGCGGCGACTGCTTGAGCGCGGTGTAGGCGGCGGCGAAATTGTGCGGAAAGAAACCGGCGCGGTGCATGCCCGAATCCATTTTCAGCCACACCTTCACCGGCTGCGGCCACTCATGCCGCAGCAAAGCCTCAAGCTGCCATTGGCTGCCGACCGCCGGCCACAAATCATGTTCCGCCACCAACGCATATTCCGCCGCTTCAAACACGCCTTCGAGCAACACAATCGGCTGCACAATGCCGTGCGCACGCAATTCCAGCGCCTCTTCAATCGTCGCCACCGCAAACCCATCAGCCATATCGGCCAACGCATGCGCACAACGCACCGCGCCATGACCGTAAGCATCGGCCTTTACCACTGCCAACAGCTTGCCACCGTGGATATTTTTCAGGGTTTGGTAATTGTGGCGCAGATTTTCGAGTCGGATTTGGGCATTGAGCGGACGCATGGGTTTCCTTTATATATAGAATAGAGGCCGTCTGAAAAGCGCGGGCAATCGTGCAGGCCAACCAACAGGTTTCAGACGGCCTGTTGTTGATATTGGCGATTGGCAACGATTATAGGCCGACTGCCACTTTTTTTCAGCCCTTAAAAAGATTATTATCCGCAAAGTCAAAAACAGAAAGCATCTGCACCATGAAAGATTTAGACAAAACCGACCGCAAAATCCTGAAGCTGCTGCAACAAAACGCGCGCATGCCGATGACCGAACTGGCCGAAAAAGTGGGACTTTCCACCACGCCCGTCACCGAGCGGGTGCGCCGCCTGGAGCGGGAAAACATCATCAGCGGCTACCACGCCCGCCTCAACCCGCACGCGCTGGGGCAAAGCCTGCTGGTTTTTGTGGAAATCAAACTGCGCTCGAAATCGGGCAATATTTTTGAAGACTTCCGCCGCGAAGTGGCCATGATTCCGCAGATTATGGAATGCCATCTGGTGTCGGGCGAATACGATTATCTGATTAAAGTGCGCCTGCCCGATATGTCGGCCTACCGCGACATGCTCGGCAATATCCTGCTGCAACTGCCCGCCGCTGCGGAAAGCCGCAGCTATGTGGTGATGGAGGAAGTGAAAGAAGAAATGTTGCTGGATTTGGATTGACTGGCTTCAGACGGCCTGAAGGAAAGCAACAGCGAAACCGATTGCAGAGGCAGCCATACGGCTATGAAACCATAGCATGTTGCCACGATTGTTTAAATATTTCGGCGACTCAAAAATAAACCGCTTTATGGTTTGCGCTTTTTTCGGAATACGCCGACAAGCTTGGCGGCTGAGACGACAATGGGACGCAACACCATTTTTTGGCTATTGAACGGGTTTGCCGGATTAATCCCTTACGCTTGCTCGCTTTCAGCGCACAAGATTTCAGATGGCTTGATACCTTTGCAAAATTGTTATTGCATCACCGTAAAACTACCCACTCCCGCAACAGGCAAAAAAATGCACACATCCGTTGGAATGTGTGCCAAGTCTACAAAGGAGAAATAGAGGAGAAACTATTAACTGGTTACTCAAAACCAACTAACGGAACGAATTATGCCTGATAGGCGCAAACCCGTCAACCCGTATTTTTGTTTTATTTCTTCAAATATGTATTTTCGCAACATTGTTTGTAGCTTAGTTTCAAAACAATCTATTTATCCTCTTTTTTCCATTATCCGAAAATTTTATACCAATCTCCACCCCACTCTGCGTATTCAATTGAAAATATTCTCATTATTTGACAGTAACCCGCGCTCAACGCAGACGCGCGGTCAGCGCGGTGGCGGCTTCTGCCCGTTCGCGGCGGCTTTGTTCGGCTTGGTGGGTGTTGAGCGACGACCATTTGCTCTGGCTGCGCGCCTTGCTCAATTCAGACGGCAGTTTGGCAGGTTGCCACGGCGCTTGACCGCTCTGCATCTTGATTTCGGTTTGGGCGGCATGGCCGCGGCTTTGCAGGGCGGCGAGCAGGTCGAGGGCACGCGCGGCCAGCAGCGTAATCGTTTCGGGGTCGATGTGCAGGGTTTGTTTGCCGGAAAGTTTGTCGCTGATGGTCTGCATATTCGGCAACACGCCGCCGAGCACGCCGCCGATGGCCGTGCCCAAACCGAGCGAGCCGCCGAGCGTGACCATATCGACGCCGAGGCCGATGAGTGCGCCCGTGGCCGCGCCGGTGGTGGTGCGGATGCCGTATTCTTTCAGCAATTCGCTGTCGAACGGATCTTGGCGGAAATCTTTCAGCGCCCATTCGCCGTTGTCGATTTCGCTGTGGTAGAAGCGGTAGTGTTGGAACAATTGCTGTTGCAGCTGCCGCTCCAGTTGACGCACGGCCTGCTGCATGGTGTGCAACACCGGCTCGGGGTTGTCGTCTTCGTCGATTTCCTGCTTATAAGCGGCCACGTCGAGCAGGAAATGGGCGATGTCGCGGCGGGAATCAGCATCGAGGCGCTGCCATTCGCGGCGACGCATACCAATGAGGCGGTCGAGTGTGTCGCGTTCGGGCAGCATGGTGGCGAGGTTGTCCCACAGACGGATTTCACCTTCAAAATCAAACGCCACGGTGTCGAAGCCGCTGTAAACATGCAGCGTGCGCCGCGCCAACATGGTGGTCCATTCGCTCAAATCGCTGCCGCCGATAAAGTTAAACACAGGCATCACCGGCTTGGCGCACCACGACAACACGGTCAGCTCGTCTTTATATTTGTTCAACACCGGCTCGCGCGCATCCACCACATACAGCGCCATATCGCTTTGCAGCAATTGGCGCAACACTTTGGCTTCTTGGTTGAAATCGCCCTCAGCGGCGGGGCTGTCGAGAAACTGCTGCAAACGCTCGATGCCGTCTGAACGCGGCGAGGTGTTCGCCTCCAGCCAATCAAGCACGCCGCCTGCGTCTTCCAACCCGGGCGTATCATAAAGGTAAACCAGCGTTTGACTGCCGTCGCTGATGGCCGCCTCTTCCACATGGCGGGTGGTGGCGGCGGCGTTTTTCACTTCGCCGAAATTGCTGTCGCGCAGCAAAGTGCGCAGCAGCGAGGTTTTGCCGGTATTAGTGTGGCCGACCACGGCCAGCGATAAGGGTTTCATTAATATCCTTTTCAAGTTTCAGACGGCCTTATCCAATCATAGGCCGTCTGAAAACCTGCTATCAACAAACTCGATTCAACGCGCATTTGATGTCT
Organism: uncultured Neisseria sp.; assembly: GCA_964451565.1. Taxonomy (GTDB): domain Bacteria; phylum Pseudomonadota; class Gammaproteobacteria; order Burkholderiales; family Neisseriaceae; genus Neisseria. Next base: position 21,856 of record CAYVIS010000008.1, on the reverse strand, counting down.
TCCAAACAGGCAACTTCTTCAACCTATTGTTTTTTTCATGCACTTACATACCAATAATTTACTTTATAAAGCAGTTATTAAATGCAATTAATCAGCATGCAAATATTCATTTTTACTGAGTATTAATTGCTATATAATGACAGAATTATTACATTGCATTCAAGGCAGAAGCCACACTTTCTGCCCTTGCGCCTGCCGATTGATGAATATCCCCTGTCGTTATTTCCTGCTCAGCCTTACCATTATCGCCGTTTATTCGGGGTTAGCGGTACACGCCGCCCTGTTTGCGCCGCTGGATAGCGCGATTTACCTCTTCAGCGAAAACGGGCCTTATGAATTCTTCAGCCCCTGGCTGTGGTATGCATTGGCCGCCTTATGCCTGTTGAGCGGCACACTCGCCTCTCCCACCCGCCAATTTGCTGCTGTTTCCGCATTCATGATGGGCATGCGCGAAATGGATTTGCACAAAGCATTGTTTGAAATGAGTTTTCTAAAAAGCCGTTTTTATACAGACGGCAACATCGCGCTGTCGCACAAACTGATTGGGTTGGCGCTGATTGTGTTACTGCTGGGTTTGCTGGTTTATTTGACCAAAACTTTTTACCAAACGCTGAAATTCTCAGACAAGCCGCTGCCATTGAGTTTTCGTTATACCGTGCTGGCGGCCTGCGCATTAGCGGCTAGCAAATTTCTCGACCGACTCAATGCCCAAATCAGCGACTTATTCCATATCCAACTACATCCCCGCATAGCCGTTGTGATTCAGGCGCTGGAAGAAAGCACGGAAATGCTGGTGCCGCTTTTGCTATGTGTGGCGCTGTTGATTTACCGGAATACCAAGCCGTCGTAATACAGACTTTCGGCAACATCCGGAAATCCACCCTCTCCCGCTCGCCCGACGCGGCCGCTTTCAAAAGCATCATTCTCGCATAGCGTTAGCAAAAACCTCAAACGAAACAGCAAATCCGAGCATTTTCAGGATTGACCGGGTTGCGGCGACGCCTGCTGCCGCTGCGCCTGACTGATGCGCGGCGGGTCGAGCCAAACCAATTGGCGTTCGGCCAGCGCTTCGTGCCATTGGTGTAAATAATCTTCTAAACCATCTGAAGCTGCTTTATCGGCCAACAACTGCACCACCACCCCACCCTGCGCGGCTTCGTCTAAGGCAAGCAGTTGACGCAACACGCCGCGATCGGGCACTTGTTGCGCGCGCACACCGATGAGCAATTGTACAGGCTGCTGCGCCAAATCCTGTTTCAGCGCTGCCACGGCGTCGCGGCTGTCGGCGGTGCCTTTGTCCATCCATTGTTGGCCGAGGATGTGTTGGTGCCAGCTTTTATCCGGCCACTCGCCTTCGAGCATCAGCGCCCATTTCGGCAGATTGTCATCGAGGCTGATTTTCGGTGCGGCGGTTTCCACGCGTTCGCTGTGGATATCGGCATCTACCACACGGGTTTGCCATTGTTGGATGATGTGTTGGTAATATGGTTTTTCCAACGGCAACGGGCTTTGGCTGCGGCGCGACAACAGCTTGCACACCAGCCAAGCGGCAAAACGCGGCAACAGGCCGTAGCACAAAATGCTGCCGATGAGCAGGCCGCCCCATTGGCGCGCGCTGGCGGGGTCTGCGTTCATGCGGCTGCCCAACACCGCATCGGCATCAGGCACAGGAAAACCGAGCTTGGCCGGCAGCCACGACAGCGTCTGCACAAGCGCCACAAAAGTGCTGTCGCTCAACAGCGTGCTTTCCCAATTAAAGGTGTATTGGCGCACCATCAGCAGCAACACCACCGCCGCCAACATACCGCCCAAGGTCGCCAGCCACAAACGGTGGCTGCTTTGGCTCAACTGCCAGCGCATGGCAGGCTTTTGCCACTCCTCACTATACAGCCGCAAAATCGCTTGGTTGACCGGATCTTTGCCGCGTATCCACAGGCTCGGATTGGCGAAAAAACCGCCGCTGCGTCCGCGCGGCAGGCAGATAAACAGCAGCCAGCCCAGCAGCATCACCGTGTGCAAACCGAGCACGCTGGCGAGCACGAAAAAGAAATTCAGCCCCGATTGCTGCATCAACGTCACCGTGCCGAAAAAGCCGCCCACCAGCCAAAACACCGTTGCCGCCAACAGCAGCCAAGCAAAGGTATTGCGCGCCCGCGCCAACGCATCCTGCAGTTTATGGTCGCTGTCGATCATCTCGGCGCGGCGGTTGAGGCGGGTTTCGGCGCTGCCCGGAGCATGGCGCAAAGCCTCGGTAATCGGTTCGGGATCGGCGGCAAAAATATAACCGCGCTCCTGCAACAGGCGCACAAGTTCGGTAAGCTGGCGGGGCGGATTGAGCATGGGATGGAATCAGGCCGTCTGAAAAAGAAAAGGAGATTTTAACATAAGCATTTGGCACGTGCGGCAGGCATCGAAAAAGGCCGTCTGAATGTTCAGACGGCCTTGATTTGTGTTCCGGCTTTTAAGCCGCTTCGCCGTTACCGACAGCCTCTTCGCGGCGCAGCAGCGTAATCAGGCTGCTGATACGCTGTTTCATTTCGCGGCGGTCGACGATTTGGTCGATGGCACCTTTTTCGAGCAGGAACTCGGCGCGTTGGAAGCCTTCGGGCAGGGTCTCGCGCACGGTTTGTTCAATCACGCGCGGGCCGGCGAAGCCGATAAGCGCGTTCGGTTCGGCCAACACCACATCACCCAAGAAAGCGAAGCTGGCAGACACGCCGCCCATAGTCGGGTCGGTGAGCACGGAGACAAACGGCAGGCCTTTTTCAGTGAGCAGGTGCAGCGAGGCGCTGGTTTTAGTCATCTGCATCAATGAGTTAAGGCCTTCCTGCATACGCGCACCGCCGGATGCGGCCACGCAGATAAACGAGCAGCCGTCGGCAGCAGCACGGCGCACGCCTTGCACGAAGCGTTCGCCCACCACCGAGCCCATCGAGCCACCGATAAAGCGGAATTCAAACGCGGCCACCACCACGGGCAAGCCGTTCATGGTGCCTTTCATCACCACCAGCGCATCTTCTTCGCCAGTGGTTTTGCGGGCGGCGCTGAGGCGGTCGGGGTATTTTTTGCTGTCTTTAAATTTCAGCATATCCACCGGCTTGATACCGGCGCCGATTTCTTCACGGCCGTTTTCATCCAGCAACAGGTCGATGCGCTCACGGGCGGTCAGCGCGTTGTGGTGATTGCACTTGGGGCAGACTTGGTCGTTTTGAGCCAATTCGGTGGCGTAAAGTGTGGCGGCGCAAGAGGGGCATTTGCTCCACAAACCTTCGGGCACCACAGACGCGCTTTTGTCGTCGCGCTTGATTTTCGGGGGCAGGATTTTGTCTAACCAGCTCATTGTAAAGCTCCTTGGATGTTTTTCAGACGGCCTGATTAACGGATGGCGTCTTTCAATTCTTTGGCCAGCGCACCAACGGCGGCGGCTTCGTTGCCTGCGTTGTCTTCAATTTCTTTGACAATGCGGCTGCCGACAATCACGGCATCGGCCACAGCACCGATTTTACGGGCGCTTTCGGCATTGTTGATGCCGAAGCCGACGCCGATGGGCAGGCTGATGTATTTGCGTAATTGCTCGATTTTACGCGAAACGGCGTCGGTGTCCAACTGTGCCGAACCGGTTACGCCTTTGAGCGACACATAATACACGAAGCCGCTGGCCAATCCGGCGATGGTTTGGATGCGCTCATCGGTGGTGGTGGGCGCAATCAAAAAGATGCAGTCGATGCCGTTTTGCTTGAGCGCGGCTTGCAGCGGCGCGATGGTTTCCACCGGCGAATCGACGGTGAGCACGCCGTCGACGCCTGCTTCGGCAGCGGCCTCGGCAAAGGCTTGGTAGCCCATTTTGTGCACCGGATTGAGGTAGCCCATCAACACCACCGGCGTATCGGCGTTGCTTTGGCGGAAGGCGCGCACCACGTTTAACACGTCTTTCAGCGACACTTTATTCGCCAGCGCGCGTTCGGCGGCACGTTGGATGATGGGGCCGTCGGCCATCGGGTCGGAAAACGGCACACCCAATTCGAGGATGTCGGCACCGTTTTCAACCAGGCTGTGCATCAGCGCCAGCGTGGTGTCGGTGTCGGGATCGCCGACGGTGATGTAGGAAATCAGCGCTTTGGCGCCGTTGAGTTTTTGGAAAGTGGCGGAAATTCTGCTCATGATGATGTTTTGTTTTTCAGACGGCCGCAGCCGTTCGACAAGAAAATAAGCTCTAAAGCAGGCAGTATAACATTGCTTGCAAGCGGCCTGAACGATAATTTCTTGGTTGGCGGGAACTTTGGTGCGATTTGTTTGGAGCGGATTGGGGACGGGGTTTGCGGTTTCAGACGGCCTTTGGGGTTGGCGTGTGTGCGGGCGGATAGGGAATCCGCCCCTACGCAGATGGTTAGATATTCAGACAGCCTATATAAAGCACGATACAACAAAACCATTTGCACACACAGGCCGTCTGAAACCGCAATTCATAACGTGGACGGTGCTCACAAAAAAAACGCCCAATCCAACCGGCCGTCTGAATCCAACCACCTATGTAGGGGCGGATTCCATATCCGCCCACACACACACACCAACCCAAAGGCCGTCGTCTGAAACCGCCGACCCGCTTTACCACACCACCTGCACCGATTTTTCCACAAAGCGCATCATGCCGCTATAATCCGCTTATGACTTCACCGACGACTTCACCGCCCCCCACCCGCACCCGCAATGCCTTAATCGAGCAGATGATGTTGCGCGCTTCCGGCGCGCGTGCGCGTCACGGCAACCGCATCGAGCTGCTGCTCGACAGCACCGAAAACTTCCCCGCGTGGGAGCAAGCCCTGCTGTCGGCGCGCGAGTCTGTCTGCATTGAAATGTATATTTTCGCGCCCGATGCGTTCGGGCTGCGGCTGCGGCAGATTCTGCTCGACAAGCTGGCCGAGGGCGTGCAGGTGGCGTTGGTGTACGACTGGCTCGGCAGCCTCAACGCCCATGTGCGCGGCTTTTTCAAACCGCTGCTGGCGGCGGGGGCGGAAGTGCGCGCGTATAACCCCTTGGGCTGGGTGAGCGGCATCGGCATTTTGTCGCGCAACCACCGCAAATCGTTTGTGATTGACGAACACACCGCTTTTGTCAGCGGCTTGTGCGTATCTGCCGCTTGGAAAGGCAAGCCCGAGAAAGGCATTGAGGCTTGGCGCGATACGGGGCTGATGCTGCAGGGGCCGATTGTGCAGGATGTGTTGGAAGCGTTTGAAGACACGCTGGTTTCGCAAGGCGGCTGTCCGCTGGAATTGAAGCGCTTCGAGAGCGCCGACACCGAGCCTGCCGGCAACGCCCGCGCGCGCCTGCTTGCCACCACTCCGGCCAACATCAACACCATGCGGCTGGATTTGAACGTCATCGGTTTGGCCACGCAGAATCTGTGGATTACCGATGCTTATTTCATGCCCACGCGCATGTATGTGCAGGCGCTGATTAACGCCGCCAAAGCGGGGGTGGACGTGCGCATTTTGGTGCCGCGCACCTCCGACATCAAGTGGATCGGCACGGTGTCGCGCACGCAATACCGCCAGCTGCTCGAAGCAGGCGTGCGCGTGTTTGAGTGGAACGGTACCATGATTCACGCCAAAAGCGCGCTTATCGACGGCCAATGGGCGCGCGTGGGCAGCACCAACCTCAACCTTTCCAGCTGGTATGCCAACCGCGAGCTTGATGTTTCCATCGAAGACCCCGACGCCGTGGCCGAGCTGGAGCGGGTGTTTATGAACGATTTGAACCACGCCACCGAGGTGATTCTCAACGAGCAGGCACACGCCGAATTGAAGCAGGTGCGCGGCAAAATGTATCAGGGTTTCCGCCGCCTGCACAAAGGCCAGGCCAAAAGCATGATGCGCCAAGCCATGCAGTTGAGCCACGCATTTGACACCACCATGTCGGGTACGCGGCTGGTAGATGAATCGGAAGCCTGGTCGTTTCTCACCATCGGCATCGCCATCCTGCTGCTGGCGGCCTTGGTGTGGTTTGTGCCGCAAATCATTATCTGGCCGCTGCTGCTGTTGCTGCTGGTCGGCGGCGGCGGCACCACCATTCAAGCCGTCAAACAGCTCGCCCGCTTCAAACGCCGCCAAACGCCGCCGCATGAGCCGCAGGATTTGGATTGACCGCTCATACCCGAATCAGGCCGTCTGAAAAGCCGAATACGCTTCAGACGGCCTTTGTTTTATGCTGAAACCAAATCTAAAAAAACAAAGGGAAATGTCATGCGCAAAAGCCTGATTATATTGGCTGCCATACTGATTGGCGGCGTTTATTACCTGCAAACCCATCCTGAAATCGGCATCAAAATCCGCCAAACTTTCAGCCGTGAAAATATGTTGGAACCGAAATTCCGCCACGAGCAAGAGCAGGAGCAATACCGCAAAAAGCAGTCGCCGCTGTTTTTCCCGCCCAGCAACAAATCATCTTAGCCTTCGCTTCACAAACACGGCGACATTGCTGTCGCCATAAACATGAGGCCGTCTGAATCGTTTTCAGACGGCCTCATGTTTATCAACCCACATCAGGTTTTCGGCAGCGTCACCCCGGTTTGCCCCATGTATTTACCGGCGCGGTCTTTATATGAGGTTTCACACACTTCGTCGCTCTCAAAAAACAACACCTGCGCCACGCCTTCGCCTGCGTAGATTTTGGCGGGCAGCGGCGTGGTGTTGGAAAATTCCAGCGTCACATAGCCTTCCCACTCCGGCTCAAACGGCGTCACGTTCACAATAATGCCGCAGCGGGCATAGGTCGATTTGCCCAAACACACGGTCAGCACGTTGCGCGGGATGCGGAAATATTCCACCGTGCGCGCGAGGGCAAACGAGTTGGGCGGGATGATGCAGCAGTCGTCTTCCACGGTGACGAAATTTTTCGGGTCGAAATTTTTCGGGTCGACGATGGTGCTGTTGATATTGGTGAAAATCTTGAATTCGTTGGCGCAACGGATGTCGTAGCCGTAGCTCGACGTGCCGTAGGAGATGATTTTTTTGCCGTCGGCTTCTTTAATCTGGCGCGGCTCAAACGGCTCGATCATGCCGTGTTCTTCGCTCATGCGGCGGATCCACTTGTCGGATTTGATGCTCATATCGGTTTCCCTGCGGGTCAATCCCGCATGGCGGGAAGTGGCGGATTGAAAATAACCCATTCTATGAAAAATCGGCAGCAGGCGCAATCACGCGCCCGCTTTCAGACGGCCTTTATTCCTGCCAGCCGCCCAGATACGACACCAATTCGTCCAACATGGTGCTCAGCGCTTCGGTCATCAGAATCTGCGAGGCAAACGTGAGGCTGGCAGCATCGTCGCCGTGGCCTTCCGCTTCTTCCTGCAATACATCCAGATATTGAATGCGCTTGAGGGTGAAATCTTGGGTGAGGATGAAGCTGATTTGGTCGCGCCACACCAAGCCGAGCTGGGTGACGGTTTTGCCGTTTTTCACATGCTGCACCACTTCTTCGGCGGTTAAGTCCTGCTTCGACACTTTCACCGTCGGCACCACATCGCCCACGCCTTTCAATTCGCAATCGCTGTCGAGCTCGAAGCCGCCTTCGCAGCCGCCTTTGAGCAGCCAGTCGGTCATCAGGCTGCCGGGCGACTGTTTGGCGTTGGGCAGGCTCGCTTCAAGGCCGCCAAGCGCTTCGCGCAGCTTGGTGAGCAGGTTTTCGGCTTTGGCGGGCGCGGCATTGTTAATCAGCAGATAGCCGTGTTTGGTGTCGAAAACCGCCTGGCTGCGGCTGCTGCGGGTAAACGCGCGCGGCAGCAAATCGTCGGTAATCTGCTCTTTCAACTCCTGCTTTTCTTTGCGGCCGACATTGCGCGCTTCGGCATTTTGAATCTCGGCCACGCGCTCTTCCAAAATATCGCGAATCACCCCGGCAGGCAGCACTTTCTCTTCTTTTTTCAAGGCCACGCGCCAAGTGTAGTCGGCGGGAAACACCAATTCGGGCGAAAACGACACCGGCGCAGCGAAGCCTTCGCTAAACCAGTCCAAACCCATGCAGGGCGCGAATTCGGCTTCGGCCAGCTTGGCGGCAAGCGTGTCCAATTCGGGCAGCTTGCTCAGGTTGAGGGGATAGAAACTGATTTGCTTGAACCACATGGCAGATATCCTTTATTGAAACCGCCGCATTATAGAGAAATTACGCCCGCGCCGCCACTTTCCAAATATCCGCGCCACGCCGCCTGCGGGCCACAAAGGCCGTCTGAACGCTTTTCAGACGGCTTATTTGTTATGATATAAATCAAATATACCGCTTTCCGTTTTCCGCCCTGATTTACAGGATGAATCGACTGCAAACGCGGAATATGGCGCTGAAAAAATCATTCAAAAAAATTCAAATCAAACATATATTATCTTTTTCCGATGCCGGTGCCGCCCCGCAGAAAAACGGCAAAGCCTGATGGCCTCTGCCCTGCCTGCCCAATCATCATTTTTGCTGATGGCAACCATCAAAATTTATAGTTTTACAGCCTTTTTCAAAGACACTACATTCAGCTACACAAGAAAAACAGCCATCACGGAGAACCATCATGACCATCCCATCCGCCGGCGCGCGTTTCCGCCAAGCCGTAAAAGACGAACATCCCCTGGCCGTGGTCGGCTGCGTCAACGCCTATTTCGCGCGTTTGGCCAGCCAAAGCGGCTTCAAAGCCATCTACCTCTCAGGCGGCGGCGTGGCTGCCTGCTCCTGCGGCATTCCCGATTTGGGCATCACCAGCTTGGAAGACGTGTTGATTGACGCCAAGCGCATCACCGACAACGTCGATACCCCGCTGTTGGTCGATATCGACACCGGTTGGGGCGGCGCGTTCAACATCGCCCGCACCATCAAAGCGATGGAAAAAGCCGGTGTGGCCGCCGTGCACCTCGAAGACCAAGTGGCGCAAAAACGCTGCGGCCACCGTCCCAACAAAGCCATCGTGTCGCAAGCCGAAATGGTCGACCGCGTTAAAGCCGCCGTCGATGCGCGCACCGATGAAAACTTCGTCATCATGGCGCGCACCGATGCGCTGGCGGTGGAAGGTTTGCAATCGGCCATCGAACGCGCCCAAGCCTGCGTGGAAGCCGGTGCCGACATGATTTTCCCCGAAGCGATGACCGAATTGAGTATGTACCGCCAGTTTGCCGATGCCGTAAAAGTGCCGGTGTTGGCCAACATCACCGAATTCGGCGCCACCCCGCTCTATTCGCAACAGGAATTGGGCAAAGCGGGCGCATCGCTGGTGCTGTATCCGCTCTCCTCTTTCCGCGCCGCCAGCAAAGCCGCCTTGGGCGTGTATGAAGCCATCCGCCGCGACGGCCATCAGCAAAACGTGGTCGATACCATGCAAACCCGCATGGAGCTGTATGATTTCCTCGGCTATCACGACTACGAACAAAAGCTCGACAAGCTGTTCAGCGAAAGCAAATAACCCCTTTCCGCCCTGCTCCGCACGGTTGTTTCACCGCAACCGTGAGGACAGGCGCAAACGTTCAGACGGCCTTTTAAGGCATTTGCAGACAAAAGCCGTCTGAAACCATACTAAGAAAAAAGTCTACAACAGGAGATTCCCATGAGCACAGAAAACACCCCCGTTACCCCCAAGCCGAAAAAATCCGTGGCGCTCTCAGGCGTGCCCGCCGGCAACACCGCGCTGTGTACCGTCGGCCGCAGCGGCAACGACTTGAGCTACCGCGGCTACGACATTCTTGATTTGGCCAAATATTGCGAATTTGAAGAAGTGGCGCATCTGCTGGTACACGGCCACCTGCCCAACAAAGCCGAATTGAAAGCTTATAAGAAAAAGCTCAAAGCCATGCGCAATCTGCCGTCTAACGTTTTGCGCGTATTGGAAAGCCTGCCTGCCGCCGCCCACCCGATGGACGTGATGCGCACCGGCGTATCCGCTTTGGGCTGCACCCTGCCCGAGCGCGAAAGCCACCCCGTAAGCGAAGCGCGCGACATCGCCGACAAGCTGATGGCTTCACTGGGCAGCATTCTGCTTTACTGGTTCCACTACAGCCACAACAGCAAATCCATCTCGCTCGAAAGCGAAGAAGACAGCATCGGCGGCCACTTCCTGCACCTCTTGCACGGCGAACGCCCGAGCGCGGCGCATGTGAAAGCCATGCACGTTTCGCTGATTCTCTATGCAGAACACGAATTCAACGCCTCCACCTTCACCTCGCGCGTGATTGCCGGCACCGGCTCCGACGTATATTCCTGCATCTCCGGCGCCATCGGCGCGCTCAAAGGCCCGAAACACGGCGGTGCCAACGAAGTGGCTTACGACATCCAAAAACGCTATCAAAGCGCCGACGAAGCCGAAGCCGACATCCGCGAGCGCATCGGCCGCAAAGAAATCGTCATCGGTTTCGGCCATCCGGTGTACACCATTTCCGACCCGCGCAACGTGGTGATTAAAGAAGTGGCACGCGAATTGAGCGCCGAAGTGGAAGACATGTTGCTGTTTGACGTGGCCGAGCGCTTGGAAACGCTGATGTGGAACGAGAAAAAAATGTTCCCCAATCTTGATTGGTTCTCCGCCGTTTCCTACCAAAAACTGGGTGTACCCACCGCCATGTTTACCCCGCTGTTTGTGATTTCGCGCACCTCAGGCTGGAGCGCCCACGTAATCGAGCAGCGTGAAGACGGCAAAATCATCCGCCCGAGCGCGAACTACACCGGCCCCGATGATTTGAAATTCGTACCGATTGACGAGCGTTGATTGACGTTTCAGACGGCCTTCGGTATGGATAAAGGCCGTCTGAACAGCTGTGATACGGCATGATGTGCCGAAAACAAAGCGCATCATGTGTGTGACACAGATGCGCTTTTGTTTGTTTGAGGCCGTCTGAAAAATTTATTGAAGTATGGCTGGGGATGGAGCAGGCAAACCTTGTGGTTTGCAACCCTCACCCTAGCCCTCTCCCTTAGGGAGAGGGAACGTAGGTTACAGGCCGTCTGAAAAATTACTGCTATGCCAACATTCCGCTCACTTAAAGTATGAGGCAACAACATTGAGGCCATCTGAAACATTTCGAGCTTCAGCAACTCAATCCCCTCTCCCTAAGGGAGAGGGCTAGGGTGAGGGTCGCAAACCGTAGGTTTGCCTCTCTCTGCAACACCCCTAAAAACCTTTCAGACGGCCTCAAGCCTACATAGTAAGGCCGTCTGAAACCCTACCCACAAGAAAAACACGAAACGGAAACCACCATGAGCACAAACGCCCAATATCTCAAATCCCTGCCCGGCACCGCGCTGAAATACTACGATGCCCGCGCCGCCTGCGAAGCCGTGCGCCCCGGCGCTTACGACACACTGCCCTACACCAGCCGCATTCTGGCCGAAAACCTGGTCAACCGCGCCGACAGCGTCGATCAGGAAACGCTTAATTCATGGCTTATCCAATTGCTCGACCGCAAGCAGGAAATCGACTTTCCGTGGTTCCCCGCCCGTGTGGTCTGCCACGACATTCTCGGCCAAACCGCCTTGGTCGACCTCGCCGGTTTGCGCGATGCGATTGCCGACAAAGGCGGCGACCCTTCCAAAGTGAACCCCGTGGTGCAAACCCAATTGATTGTCGACCACTCGCTAGCCGTGGAATGCGGCGGCTTCGACCCCGATGCGTTCCAGAAAAACCGCGACATTGAAGACCGCCGCAACGAAGACCGTTTCCACTTCATCAACTGGACCAAAACCGCGTTTGAAAATGTTGACGTCATCCCCGCCGGCAACGGCATCATGCACCAAATCAATTTGGAAAAAATGTCGCCCGTGGTGCAGGTGAAAAACGGCATCGCCTTCCCCGACACCTGCGTCGGCACCGATTCGCACACCCCGCACGTTGACGCGCTGGGCGTGATCTCTGTCGGCGTCGGCGGCCTCGAAGCCGAAACCGTGATGCTCGGCCGCGCCTCCATGATGCGCCTGCCCGATATTGTCGGCGTTGAGCTCACCGGCAAACGCCAACCCGGCATCACCGCCACCGACATCGTACTCGCCCTCACCGAATTTCTGCGCAAAGAGCGTGTGGTCGGCGCATTTGTCGAATTTTACGGCGAAGGTGCCGAAAGCCTGTCGGTTGGCGACCGCGCCACCATCTCCAACATGACCCCCGAATACGGCGCCACCGCCGGCCTGTTCTACATCGACCAGCAAACCATCGATTACCTGAAACTCACCGGCCGCGACGACGAGCAAGTCAAACTGGTGGAAACCTACGCCAAAACCGCCGGCCTGTGGGCAAGCGAACTTAAAGCCGCCGAATACCCGCGCGTGTTGACTTTCGACCTCTCCACCGTCGGCCGCAACATGGCCGGCCCTTCCAACCCGCACGCCCGTTTCGCCACCGAAGATTTGGCCGCCAAAGGCTTGGCCGCGCCGTATGAAACGCCTGCCGACGGCAAAATGCCCGACGGCGCCGTCATCATCGCCGCCATCACCTCGTGCACCAACACCAGCAACCCGCGCAACGTGGTGGCCGCCGCCCTGCTGGCGCGCAACGCCAACAAATTGGGCTTAATCCGCAAGCCGTGGGTGAAATCTTCATTCGCGCCCGGCTCCAAAGTGGCCGAAATCTACTTGCAAGAAGCAGGCTTGTTGAGCGAATTGGAGCAGCTCGGCTTCGGCATCGTCGCCTTTGCCTGCACCACCTGCAACGGCATGAGCGGCGCGCTCGACCCGCAAATCCAGCAAGAAATCATCGACCGCGATTTGTATGCCACCGCCGTATTGAGCGGCAACCGCAACTTCGACGGCCGCATCCACCCCTACGCCAAACAAGCCTTCTTGGCCTCGCCGCCTTTGGTGGTGGCCTACGCCATTGCCGGCAGCATCCGCTTCGATATTGAAAACGATGTTTTGGGCGTGGCCGATGGCAAAGAAATCCGCCTGAAAGACATCTGGCCGACAGATGAAGAAATCGACGCCATCGTGGCCGAACATGTGAAACCGCAGCAATTCCGCGATATTTACATTCCCATGTTCGACACCGGCGCGGCAGAAAAAGCCCCCAGCCCGCTCTACGACTGGCGCCCCATGTCCACCTATATCCGCCGCCCGCCCTATTGGGAAGGCGCATTGGCAGGCGAGCGCACCCTCAAAGGCATGCGCCCGCTGGCGATTTTGCCCGACAACATCACCACCGACCACCTGTCGCCCTCCAACGCCATCCTGCCCAGCAGCGCCGCCGGCGAATACCTCGCTAAAATGGGGTTGCCGGAAGAAGACTTCAACTCCTACGCCACCCACCGCGGCGACCACCTCACCGCCCAACGCGCCACCTTCGCCAACCCCAAATTGTTTAACGAAATGGTGAAAAACGAAGACGGCACCGTGAAGCAAGGCTCGCTCGCCCGCGTGGAGCCCGAAGGCCAAACCATGCGCATGTGGGAAGCCATCGAAACCTATATGAACCGCAAACAGCCGCTGATTATCGTGGCCGGCGCCGACTACGGCCAAGGCTCCAGCCGCGACTGGGCCGCCAAAGGCGTGCGCCTGGCCGGTGTAGAAGCCATTGTGGCCGAAGGCTTCGAGCGCATCCACCGCACCAACCTCATCGGCATGGGCGTGCTGCCGCTGCAATTTCTACCCGGCACCAACCGCAAAACCCTCGGCTTGGACGGCACCGAAACCTACGACGTGGTCGGCAAACGCGAACCGCGCACCGAACTGACGCTGGTGATTCACCGCGCCAACGGCGAAACGGTTGAAGTGCCCGTACTCTGCCGCTTGGATACCGCCGAAGAAGTGTTGATTTACGAAGCGGGCGGCGTGTTGCAGCGCTTTGCACAGGATTTTTTGGAAGGGAATGCGGCTTGATTGGCGTTGTATTGAAGTGAAAAAGATGCCGTCTGAAAGGTTTCAGACGGCATCTTTTATGTATTATTGTGAACAACGGCCAAGCCATATGTCATCAAGCCAGTTGGTACCTATAAATGATATCCAGTTGCTGATGGCTCGTCGAAGCAAGCCTAGGGCTTGCCACCCTCACCCTAACCCTCTCCCTGAGGGAGAGGGGACTATATTGTAGAAGCCTGAAACGTTTCAGACGGCCTCAACCTGTTTTTATTTTATTATTCAAGCGATAAAGCATATTTGAACAACAGCAATTGTTCAGACGGCCAGTAACCTTATCCCCTCTCCCTCAGGGAGAGGGTTAGGGTGAGGGTGTGCAAACCGCTAAGGTTTGCTTCTTCCCTCCTCAAAAACACACAAACCCAAGCCGTCTGAAACCACCCTTTCAGACGGCCTCTATATTCCCCAACCACCCCGCAAAGATTGGTTTACAATATCCCAAAATCATCTCCCCAAACAGACCGCATCATGCATCCCGACACCAAAGCGCTGCTATTAAAATATGACGAAGCCGACGCATGGGAATATCCGAGCAATTTTGACGGCGAACATATCGAGCAGCGCGCCCGAGCGGTGTTTGCCGAACTGGATAATTGCTTTGACGGATTGGTGTTTGAAGATTGGTTATATAATCAGGATGCGAGCTTCGGTTTGGCAGTGGTTTTTCCGCTGCCCGAATCCGACCGTTTTATTCAAGCGCCTACGCTGCGTTTCAGCAACTTCGGCAATCTGGCTGCGTTGGCGTTTGAAGAAGGGCTGCCCGAGCAGGCCAAGCCGCTGATTATCGACTCGTTGGTGCGGCATTGCTTTGCCTTTATCGAAGCCGATGCGCTCGATGAAGCTTACGACGGCGTGATGTCGCCCGACCCGAGGCTCACCACTTGGCGGGTTCGTTATTTCGACTGGATTTGATTCAGACAGGCTGAGATGCAAAAAAATATCCGTCGCTCCTGCGTAGGCAGGAGCCCAGAGCAAAGCAACGCTTTGCCTGTCCGGCGCGCATTGCTGTAAGTAAACATTTTTCATAAAATCAAATCATGACAGATTTTCATTTGATTCGTCCGCTCGGCTGACAACTGAAGCTGCGTTTCAGTTTAGGTTTCTGCATCCGCTTTTCCGCGCTGCAAGCGGCCAGACCATACCTTTTCACCAATTATAATGTTCAGGAGACAACCATGCTGCCCACGGTTTCCGCAGACCAACTGATTTTCTCAATGTCGGGCGAGCATCCGCCTGTGTTGA
>CAYVIS010000008.1:0-6657 GCA_964451565.1 uncultured Neisseria sp. | reverse complement strand
GTTTCCGCAGACCAACTGATTTTCTCAATGTCGGGCGAGCATCCGCCTGTGTTGACGGTGGACGACGGTGCCAGCGTCCGCTTTGAAACCTGTGATTGCTTTGCCAACCAAATCACCGCCGCCGATCAACTGCTGGACGGGGTGGACTGGAACCGCATCAATCCGGCCAGCGGCCCGGTGTTTGTGCGCGGCGCGGAGCCGGGCGACACCTTGCGGGTGCACATCCGCCGCATCGAATTGGCCGATAGCGCCGTATTGGCCACGCTGCCGAATTTGGGTGTGGCCGGTGCGCGCTTGAACGAAACGCGCATCGATATTGTGCCGGTGCACGATGATCATGTGGTGTTGTTCGACCGCGTGCGCCTGCCGCTCAACCCCATGATCGGTGTAATCGGCACCGCGCCAGCGGGCGAAGCCATCAGCTGCGGCGTACCCGATGCCCACGGCGGCAATATGGACAGCAAAATCATCGCCGAAAACACCGTGCTCTATCTGCCCGTCAACGTAGCGGGCGCATTGCTGGCCATCGGCGATTTGCACGCGGCAATGGGCGATGGCGAAGTGGGTGTGTCGGGGCTGGAAATCAGCGGCGCGGTGGAAGTGTCGCTGAAGGTCATCAAAGGGCGGCCTTATCCGCTGCCGCTGGCGCTCACGCCGACCATGCTCTACACCCTGGCCTCACACGCCGATTTGGATACCGCCGCCGAACAGGCCACGCTGATGATGCACGATTACCTGCTCGCCCACACCGCGCTCGATGCCAACCAAGCCATCGGCCTGCAAAGCATCGCGGGGCAGTTGGAAATCGGCCAAGTGGTCGACCCCAACAAAACCTGCCGCTTCGGCCTGCCCGTCAGCACCCTGCAACAATTATCCGCCCTGCCCGAACCTTATCCATACGAAGCCGCAAACAGCTAAACAACCTTTTACGCATCTTTTACGGCTCAGGCATCGGATTTTGCCCGAGAATCAAAGTTATCTTGCCGATTTAATAAAAAGGCGCCGACTCTTAAAATAAATGTTCCCCAAAAGGAAACGGCACGCCGATGCAGAAACAACAGGCCGTCTGAAAGAAATTTTTCAGACGGCCTGAGGGTTTTGTAAATCAAATATATACGCTACACGCTAAATGGTAAAAATCAGCGTGCACCTGTATGCCAACCGAATTTTTCAAACGCAGCTTTGCCTTGAGCGGATTGCAAAAACGCAATAAACGCTTTGGCTTCAGGGCTGTTTTTTCCTTTGTCGGTCAGAGCCACTTCCATCGGGCGGTAAATACGGTATTGCCGCTCCAGGGGAACCACTTCGCCCACGGTGGGAAATGCCAGCGCCCAGTGGTTATACACCAGCCACGCATCGAAGCTCGGGTCTTGTTCCCAAATATTTTTGGCGATACCGGTATTACCGGCAAATACGCCGATATTGCGGCGCAGCGCCTGCACGTCGGCAATATTGCCGCTGCGCGCCGCCACATCTTCCCACAACCCCACTTGGCCGGAACCGTTGGTAACAGCCACTTTGATGCCGGGTTTCAGCAAATCTTTAAACCCACGGATTTTTTTCGGATTGCCTTGACGCACCACAATCACCGCCGGGCGCAGATACAGGGGGCGGATGCTGGTTTCGTCTACCCGGCCTTCCATGGCTTTTACATAGTCGGCCATCATGTGGGCAGAGCCGCTGAATACGATATCGGCATTTTGCTTGGCCGCATCAATCCATTTGGGCGTCGGGCCGAAATCAACGTGCACGGTGTGGTTGCCGGTTTGATTGAACGCTGCCGCGGCGGCTTTGACGGCAGGCGCCGGACCGCCTGCGCCATAAGCATAAATATCGGCGGCATGAGCGGCAGTGCCGCAGAATAAGAATGCGGTGAGTAATGCAATGTGTTTCATAATTCTCCTTGCGCTTGTGTGGTTAAGGTTGTGAAATGATAGTATCAAATAAAAAGTTATGCCTGTCATTTTATTCCGCAGCACGCGCCACCTGACGGCATCAGAACCATCAGCGGTAAAACACCGCCAGCCAAACCGTTGCGCCCGTTTTATCGGTAGCGGTTACCCGATGGCGGCAATGCGCGGGAATATAGAGATAATCCCCTGCCTGCAAGCGGCTTTCGCTGCCGTCGGCGAAAACCAGCACCGCGCTGCCCTGCAACAACATCACCCATTCGTGCTCCTCTTGATCGTACCAGCCTTCTGCCGGCGAAGCTTGGCCGTGGGATACGATGCGCTCGATGCGGATATTGGGTGCGCGCAAGATGTCTTCAAAGCTTTCGTCAACCTGCCCCTCGGGCAGTGCATGAAAAATATTCTGTTGCTGCATATTGCAATCCTGTCTGAGGCCGTCTGAAAGCATGAAACAGCGTTCAGACGGCTTAATGTTGAAATTTATTCACATTCCGATAATCACCGTACATATAATCCGATTTCCGGCCAACGTTCGCCTTGTCCGTTTTTATAGTGGATTAGATTTGAATCAGGACAAGGCGGGGTACACCTAGTACGGCAAGGCGAGCCAACGCTGTACTGGTTCAAGTCTAATCCACTATAATTTCTAAACCACCGCTTTTATTTTCATGCGATAAAAATTTTCATAAACGCATCGACAAGATGATTAACCATAGCATGATTGTTTAGGCTTTTGTTTGAGCAGACATCAAAATGCCGTCTGAAAAATCAGACGGCATGGTGGTTTCGGCAAACAACTTACATCGCCTGTTCTTCCTGATTCAGGTTTTTGCTTGCTGCTGCATCAGGGGCAACAATCACCGCAGGCTCAACCGCAGCCGCTTGATTCAAGTCAGCGGGCACTTCAACATAAGGCAGTTGCAGTGCGGCGCTGGTGGCGCGGCGGATTTCGTTGGTGAGCGCGGGGCTGCTGTTAATCTGTTGGCCGTATGAAGGCACGATTTCTTTCAGACGGCTTTCCCAACCTTGCGCCATTTGCTCGGGGAAGGCTTTGGCCAGCAGGCCGAGCATGATGGAGGGCGAAGTCGATGCGCCGGGCGAGGCGCCGAGCAAGGCGGCGAGGGTGTGGTCTTGGTCGGTCACCACTTCGGTGCCAAACTGCAACACCGTGCCTTTTTCAGGGTCTTTTTTGATGATTTGCACGCGCTGGCCGGCGGTAATCAGCTTCCAAGAATCGGGCTTGGCGTTGGGGTAGTATTTCAGCAATTCGGTTTGGCGGTCGCTGTCTTTCAGCATCGCCTGCTGCACCAGATAGCGCACCAAATCGAGGTTGTCGCTGCCCACTTTAATCATGCCCAACACATTGTGACTGGTTACCGAGCTGAACAAATCAAACCAAGTGCCGTTTTTCAGGAATTTGGTGCTGTAGAGCGCAAACGGGCCGAACAGCATGGTTTGTTTGCCGTCGAGGAAACGGGTGTCCAAATGCGGCACCGACATCGGCGGCGCACCGGTTTCGGCTTGGCCGTACACTTTGGCGCGGTGTTGCGACGTCAGGTTGGGGTCTTCAAACGACAGGAATTGGCCGCCAACGGGGAAACCGGCGTAGTTTTTCGATTCGGGAATGCCCGACAGCTGCAGCAGTTTCAAAGCCGCACCGCCCGCACCGATAAACACGAATTTGGTTTTCACGGTTTTTTCTTTTTGGTTGGCGAAATCGTAAACGGTGACGTTCCACGTTTTATCCGCGTTTTGACGCAGCGCGCGCACTTCGTGTTGCAGGTTCAGCGTGAAGTTGGACTGTTTTTGCAGCGATTCGGTGAGCTGGTTGGTAATCACGCCGTAGTTGACGTCGGTGCCCAGCGGCATATAGGTGGCGGCCACTTTCTGCTGCGGGTCGCGGCCTTCGATCAACAGCGGCGCCCATTTGCGGATTTGCTCTTGGTCGGTGCTGAATTCCATGCCGTAAAACATCGGGTGTTTCACCAGCGTGGCGTGGCGTTTGCGCAGAAATTCGATGTTGGCATCGCCCCACACGAAGCTCATGTGCGGCGTGGCGTTGATGAAGTCTTGCGGACGGTTGCTCAAGCGGCCTTCGCGCACTTGGTGTGCCCAAAATTGGCGCGACACTTCAAACTGCTCGGTGATGCGCAGCGCGCGCTCGGTTTCAATCACGCCGTTTTTCTCAGGCGTGTAGTTCAATTCGGCAAAGGCGGCGTGGCCGGTACCGGCGTTGTTCCAGCCGTTGGAGCTTTCCAAACCAACCGCATCAAGGCGCTCGAAGGCTTCGATTTTCCAGTCGGGCTGCAATTCCTGCAACAGGGTGGAGAGGGTCATGCTCATGATGCCGCCGCCAATCACGACCACATCAACAGGCTGCTCGTTTTCGGCTTCGGGCACGCTGCGTTGATACAGCGGCTAGTTGAGGAAAATCAGCGCGGCAATTATGGCCGCAATGATGACGTATGCAAAAAATTTAATCAGCTTCTTCATTGTCATTTATTTCTTTTAAAGGAGGCTGTAATTTAACAACATTTTTGATTTAAATCAAATTTAGGCAGATGAATTACTTATTGTGTTTAATAAATCACACAATCAGCAGCGGCAAAGCGACCGACAAAAAGGCCGTCTGAAAGCGTTTCAGACGGCCTCGGGCATTGCGTTGTACGGGTATAGTGGATTAAGACAAGGCGGCGAGCCAACGCTGTATTGATTCAAATTTAATCCACTATCGTTATTCAGCTTCAAGCAGCGCCGCTTCATACAAAGGCTGCAACGCGCGGATGGTGTGCACAATTTCATTCAGGCTGTTTGCCGATACCAACGCATCGCGCTCGATATTTTTTCCGATGCAGAAGAAATCGCCATCCGCCAAATCCAAGCCCTGCGCCAGCTGCGCCGCCACGCTCGGGTAATCGGCATATTCGCCGTCGCTGTCGCGCCACATCTCGAAACCCGGATATTGAGCGGCATCCAGCGCCTGCGGCCATTGGCAGTATTGCGCCAGCGTGGTGCGCGACTGTTTGGCGCGGTGGCTGTGCCAATCGAGGCTGATGCAGAGGCGGCGGCGGTTGAGCAACACCGATAAAATCGGCGCCGAATCTTGGTGCGCCGTATATTTGAAAAACGCGAAGAAGTGCGCGCGCACCTGCCAGCCGTTGCACCAACGCTCGATATGCGGCGCGGCAAACGGCGCGCCCAATTCTTCTGCCGCCTGCAGAATCAGCGTCTGCCATGTCCGCCAAGCCGCTTTATAAGCCGCCTTGGTCGGCTCGATGGCCTCGGGCTGATATTGCTTCATTTGAGCAAACTGGAAAAACGGGCGCTGGAAAAGGTCGCAGCTTTCAGGCGTGAGCATGATAGGCTTTCATTCAGACAAGAGTTAGGCGGCAAACACTAGAAAATATGTAGCAAGAATACAGATGCGGTAGGCTATTTCCACAACGCCATCACCACCGCCACCAGCGTCATCACAAACAAAATCCAACGCAGGGTTTCGGGCTTGAGGCTGATGGCGGTTTTCACACCGATTTTGGCGCCGATGATGCTGCCGATTGCCAACACCAAGCCGATGTCCCACCACACTTGGCCGCGCGAGATAAAAATCGCCAGCGACACCAGCGTGAAGCCGAGCGTGCAGAATACTTTCAAAGCATTGGCGCGTACCAAATCATAGCGCAACATCCCCGCCAACACCGGCAGCATCAGAAACCCCGCCCCTGCCTGCACAAAGCCGCCATACACGCCCACCAGCCACAAAGCAATGCGCGATTTGGGATTGTCGGCCACCTTAACGGGCTGCACACCTTGCTGGTGCACCAGCGCCGAGGGTTTGAAAAAGGTAAACGCCGCCACCGACAGCATGGTAATCAGCAGCATCGGTTTCAACACCGCCACCGGCGCAAACGATGCCACCAACGCGCCGCACACGCCGCCGATCAAGGTCGGCCACAACACTGCCGTCAAATCTTCGGTCGGCAGCTTGCCCGCCTTGCGAAACCCCATCAAGCCCGACACCGACTGCAACAACACGCCGACGCGGTTGCTGCCGTTGGCAATATCGGCAGGCACGCCGAACATCATCAACACCGGCAAAATCAGATTGGAGCCGCCGCCTGCCATCATATTGACGATGCCGGCGGCAATGCCGAGCACGGCAAGCAGCAGATATTGGGAGAGGGTTAAATCCATAATGGTTCCTTTTTCAGACGGCCTGTACCGCTAAATGGTAGTCAACAAATCAGAGGCCGTCTGAAACCGTATGCGTGTTTCCAACAGCCGCTGCATAAAAACGGCGGGCTTACACACCCGCCGCTTTTGTTTGCCTACAAACGCACTTCAATCCCCGCCGCGCGCATCGCTTCTTTCGCTTCATGAATGCGCACTTCGCCGAAGTGGAAAATACTCGCCGCCAGCACGGCATCGGCCTTGCCCTCTTTCACGCCGTCAATCAGGTGCTGCACGTTGCCGACGCCGCCGGAGGCAATCACGGGAATGTCCACCGCTTCGCTGATGGCGCGGGTGAGCGGCAGGTTGAAGCCGATTTTGGTGCCGTCCCGATCCATGCTGGTGAGCAGGATTTCGCCTGCGCCGCGCGCCTGCATATTGCGCGCCCATTCGACCGCATCGAGGCCGGTGGGCTTGCGGCCGCCGTGGGTGAACACTTCCCAGCGCGTGTTTTCGGGATTGACGGCTTTGGCATCAATCGCCACCACAATCGCCTGCGAGCCGAAAAAGCCGCTGGCTT
>CAYVIS010000007.1:0-26079 GCA_964451565.1 uncultured Neisseria sp. | reverse complement strand
ATGCTGCCGAAAATCAGCTCGGCGATTGAAGCGGCCACCAACGGCGTGAAAGCGGTGCACATCATCGACGGACGCGTGCTCAATGCGCTGCTGCTGGAGATTTTCACTGATAAAGGTGTCGGCTCGATGATTTTGGGCGGCAACGGCGATTGAGTTTTATTGATTGAATGAGATGAATACAAGGCCGTCTGAAGCAGGTGTTTCAGACGGCCTTGCGTTGATTGTGTAAATGATGTCCGTCGCTTTGCATAGGCAGAGCTGAAGGTAAAGTCAGGTTACTGAGCACCGTTGCCGGCGATATTATGGCTTCAATACGCGCAGGTTCAGTCACCTGATGTTATGGTTCGCTTAGTGTTTGTCGGCATTAACCATTGCCCGTAAAAAAGCCCCGAAATAACGGGGCTTTTTCAAACAAACAGAGCGCAATCAGCTGCCCATCAACTGCAGGCGCTGACCCGGCACGATGGTGCGGGTGTTGCGGTTCCAGCGGCGGATGTCGTTGACGTCTACTTTGAAACGGTTGGCGATGGTGTTTAGCGTATCGCCTTTGCGCACGGTGTAAGACACATTGCGCACACGGCCGCTGCGTGCAGTCGGGGCGGCTGCGGCGATTTTCAATACTTGACCACGGCGGATGTTGCTGCCGCTGATGTTGTTGGCCATAATCAAATCGGCAACAGTCACGTTGTAGCGCTGCGAAATATTGAAGAGCGTATCGCCTTCGGCCACGCGGTGGGTGCCGGAGGCGTTTTGCGGGGCGGTGTTGGCGCGCGCCAAGCGGGTTTCGGTGCGCTGTTGCTGGCGCTCGCGAACGGTAGCGGCTTGTGCGGAGCGGCTGCGGACGGGCGCGGCTTCTTGCACGTCGGCTTGCGCGATTACGTTACGTACGCTTTCGGCGGCGCTGAGGCGTAGGGAAGATGCTTGCGCCAAGGCCAGCAGCGGGTCGTCGGTTTCAGGTGCGGCACCGGGTTGGGTAGGTAGCGGCAACGGTTGGTTGATGGCGACGGTTGTCGTGTTTTCTTCTGCTGCTTGAGGTGCGGCCGTCAGTGCGGCCAAAGCGGCGGGCGTTTCAACCGGAGCGGCGACGCTGTTGGCGGCTATTTGAACCGGCTGGGCGTTGTCGGCTGCTACGGCAACGTAATCATTAGCGTTGGCTGCAAACGTATTCACCGGTTCGGGTGTCGGCACGGTGGCAACGCGGGTTTGCGGCGCTACGATTTGCGGACGGCCGGAATACGCGTTTTGCTCGGGCTGAACCACACGGGCAACGGTAATGGCTGCGGCTTGGGGTTCGGGCATGCGGACGGCTGTCGGGGCGGCGGTGTTGGCGGATGCAACCATCACCGGCATATTGGAGCGGTAGGTATCCGGGGTGTTGTCGCTGTCGATACCGGCAAAATTTGTACTTTCACGGCCGAAGCTGTTGCTGTTGAGGCTGTTTTTAGCCACCAAAATGCTGCGGCCTGCGGCCAGCGTGCTGCCGTTCATGCCGTTGAGGCGTTTGATTTCGGATACGCTCATGCCGGTTTGGGCGGCGATGTTGGCGAGATTGGTGTTGGCGTATGAGGTGTAAACGTCCCAAGAGAGCAGCGTATCGGGTTTGGCATTGCGGTAGTTTTTCTCAAACGCGGATACGGCACCGGCAGGCAGCAGCAGTTTGCGGTTGCCTTTGGGGATAAATACCGGCGCATTGAAACCGGGGTTCAACGCCAAGAATTCGCTTTCGCTGATATTGGCTAAGCGGGCGATGGCGCTGACGTCGGCGGGTTTGTCGATATTGACGGTTTTGAAATAGGGCTTGTTGTCGATTTCGCTGAGGTTCATGCCGAACGTCTGCGGGTTGTTGACGATGTTGCGGACAGCCAACAGTTTGGGCACGTAATTGCGGGTTTCGTTGGGCATGCGGATGTTTTCATACACAGGCTCCAAACCTTGGGCGCGGGCGCGGTTGATGGCGCGGCCGAGGTTGCCTTCGCCCCAGTTGTAGGCGGCCAGAGCCAGCGACCAATCGCCAAACAGGCCGTGCAGGTATTGCAGGTAGTTCAATGCGGCATCGGTGGCGGCGTATACGTCATGACGGCCGTCGTAAAGCGCGGTGCGTTCGAGACCGTAGTGGCGGCCTGTTGCGGGCATAAACTGCCACAGACCGGATGCGCCGACGGGCGATTTGGCTTTGGTGACATACGCGCTCTCAATAAAGGGCAGGAGGGCGATTTCGGCGGGCATATTGCGCTTTTTCACTTCATTGGCAATATGGTACATATAGGGTTTGCTGCGGTTGATGGTGCGGTCGAAATAGGCACGGCCTGCAGAAAGGCGGGTTTCATGGCGGCGCACGATTTCGGGGTTGACTTCGACCATGCGGAAATCTTTGCGCAGGCTGTTCCACAGGCTGCCGGATGCGAACCGGGTATCGTTTTGGTCGATCAATGATGCGTTCAGGCGCATCATGGCCATGCCTGCCTGATTCGGTGTGGCTGCATGGCTCAGTGCAGCGCCGGAAAGCGTGGAAACGCCGGTTAAAGCCAGAGCAATGGTTTTCAGTTTTGCCATAGTAGTATGTCGGTATCGTAAGAATAAATTAATTTGGCCGATAGTAATGGCTGCAGCAGGTCGCGTCAAGATGTTGTAATGTTAATTTTTCCATAATATTCTAGATACTTGCATGGTTTGGCTGGCTGTGCGGAAAGGTTTTGAACGTTACGGAGCAGGGCGGTATGATGAACATGTTTGGAAAACGGATGGTTTTATGGCGGATAAGGTATTGACAGGTTGGTTTACGCAGACGGAAGCGGGGCGTTATGTTGCGGAACAAGAGCAGCAGTTTTTCCTCAATTCAACCAACGGCTTATATGCAGATTGTGTGGTGCAGGGTACGTTGCACGAGTGGCCGTTGTGGCCGGAGAGCGGGCTTATTCGTGTCGGGCGCGATGTGCAGATGGATTTGGCAGAATCGGCTTGGGCGGCGCAATCAATCGATTTGCTGCTGCTGCCGCATGCGCTCGAATGCAGCGGCAGGCCGGATTGGGTGTTGGCGGAGGCTTACCGGGCGTTGAAGCCGGAAGGGCGGTTGATATTGACCGGGTTTAACCCCCATTCGTTGTGGCGTTTCAGCAGCTGGTTTGACGGCGATTGTCTGCCGCAAAAAGAAAGATGTCTGCCGCTGCCGCAGGTGAAGCGGCAGGCGGCGGCATTGGGATTTTGTGTGGAATCGGGGCGCTTTATGGTGTATGTGCCTGCGCTGAAGAGCGGCAAGGCGCTGCGGCGCTGGCGTTTTATGGAAGCGGCCGGCGACCGTTGGTGGCCGCACGCGGCGGCGGTGTATGGCTTGGTATTGCTGAAGCGTCAGGCAAATATGCGCCTGCGGCCTGAATTTGAGCGGGAAACGGAAGAGGAAAACGGTATGGTGCTGGGTGTGGCGCGAGCGGGATATGAAAAGGCGGAATAGCCGGTTTGGATATAATAAGGCCGTCTGAAAGGTTGATAAATTCATTCAACCTTTCAGACGGCCTTGATAAATTTTATCGAATTAAAACAGGCTGATGATACCCATTACCGCCAGCGTCAGCACAATCGTGAGTGCGCAGCCGACTTTGGCAATCACGCCGATGATAAAGCCGATAAACGTGCCGACACCGACCTTGCCTGCCGACCACAAATCTTTGCGCGCCCAAAATTCGCCGATGCCTGCGCCCAGTAAGGGGCCGAGCAGCAGGCCGGGCAGCGAGAAAAACGCGCCGATGATGCCGCCGATGAGTGCGCCCCAAACGGCAGTTTTGCTGGCGCCGGTGAATTTCGCGCCGAGCATACCCGCCACATAATCCATCGCCGTGCCGACCAGCGCCACGATGCCGAGGAAAACCAGCGTGCCGGTGCCGATGATTTGATAGTCGCCCGCATGAGCCAGTAGCCACGCGCCGACAAACATCAGGCCGAGGCCGGGGATGGCGGGATAAACGGTGCCGAGCAGGCCGATGAGGATGGCGATGAGGCCGAGAATGATAAGGATGGTGAGCATGGCTTGCCTTGTGTGTGGTCGGTAGATGATGGAGGCCGTCTGAAAGATGTTTCAGACGGCCTGATTAACATGCGGTGCAAGCCGGTAAATTCAAGTGTGGCAATTGCGTATCCGCTCTGTCGGTGTGGGTTTGCCGGATGCTTATGACTGGTTTTTGCGGAAATATTCCCATTCTTCTACAACGGTGCCGTCGGGCAATTTGCAAACGCCGTACTCGTCGCCGCTGTCGGCTTTTTGGATAACGGATTCGCCGCCTTGTGCGACACAGAATTCCGAAGCCGGATTGGCCATGCCGACCGGACGTGAAGACGAAGAACAAGCGGCCAGTAAGGCGAGTGTCAGTAAGGGCAGGGTGGTTTTCAGCATGGTAAAAATCCTTTTCAGTGTTGGGTGCCGGTGAGGCGTTTGGTGGCAGTAGCGCGCTATGTTGAATACAAGGTATTGGAATGCAGAACTGAGCATTTGTTCCCATTGTCGGCTCGGTTTGAGCGCTGCTTAATCCTTCGGTTTGCTCGCCAAAATATTAATCACTTTTTTCGGCGCGGGCAACTCGACCCGAATGCCGCCTTCTTCATCAAGGCCGTCTGAAAACTGCTGCAGCATGCTTTCGCGGTCAAAAGCCAAATCGCCGCCGTGTTTCAATTTTTGGCCGCGTTCGAGGGCGGCGAAGTCAAACAGCTCGGTGTCGGCCAAATGCGAGGGCACAACATTTTGCAGCGCGGAAAACATCGATTCGATGCGGCCGGGGAAGCGTTTGTCCCAATCGTTAAGCATCTCTTTGATTACTTGGCGTTGCAGGTTCGGCTGCGAGCCGCAGAGGTTGCAGGGGATAATCGGAAACTGCTTCACTTCGGCGTAGCGTTCCAAATCTTTTTCTTTCACATACGCCAGCGGACGGATGACGATGTGTTCGCCATTGTCGCTCACCAATTTCGGCGGCATGGCTTTCAGTTTGCCGCCGTAAAACATATTCAGAAACAGCGTTTGCAAAATATCGTCGCGGTGGTGGCCGAGTGCGATTTTGCTGCAGCCCAATTCTTTTGCCACGCGGTAAAGCACGCCGCGGCGCAGGCGGCTGCACAGCGAGCAGGTGGTTTTGCCCTCTTCAATTACCCGCTTCACCACGGAATAAGTGTCTTCTTCGATGATGTGGTAGGGCACGCCGATGCTTTGCAGATATTCGGGCAACACATGCTCGGGGAAGCCCGGCTGCTTTTGGTCGAGGTTGACCGCCACCAGCTCGAAATCCACCGGCGCGCTGGCCTGCAGTTGGCGCAGGATGTCGAGCAGCGCGTAGCTGTCTTTGCCGCCGGAGAGACACACCATAATCTTGTCGCCCGCTTCAATCATGTTGAAATCGTTGATGGCGTCGCCCACCGCGTGGCGCAGGCGCTTGTTGAGCTTGTTGTTTTCGAGTTCGTGTTTCGGTTTTTTCGACATGGTTTTGTATCGGCTGGAAAATTTTTGAGGCGTAATTATAGCGTATCAGATGACAGGCCGTCTGAAAGATTGCGTTCAGACGGCCTCGCTGTGTTGTTTTGCAAACGGTGATGCAACACTCGGTTATTGCAGGCAAATCAGGCCGTCTGAATATCTTTTTGCTGCTTTTCACGGCTTTCAGACGGCCTTAAACCGATTTAACGGCTTTTGCGGTACAATGCGCGTTTGTTTTCAATCAAAAAGGTTGGCCTGAACAGATGGCTTCTTTAGAAACTTGGATCGGCCTGCGCTATTTGCGGGCGAAAAAACGCAATGGTTTTATGTCGTTTATCACGCTGATTTCGATTGCCGGGATTGCGCTGGGCGTGACGGCGCTGATTGTGGTGCTCTCGGTGATGAACGGTTTTCAGAAAGAGATTCGCGGCCAGCTGTTAAACGTGGCGCCGCATGCCGAAGTCGGTTATTACGACAGCGGCAACGGCGAGAGTTGGCAGAGCCTGCGGCAATATGTCGAGGGCAGAAAAGAAGTGTTGGCCAGCGCGCCTTATGTCGCCGATCAGGCTTTGCTGGCGAATGCGGGTGAAGTGCGCGGCGTGCAGATTCGCGGCGTGTTGCCGGATGAAGAGCAAAAAGTGGTCGATTACGGCAACAATATGCCGCAGGGCAGCTTTGCCGATTTGAAGCCGGGCGAATTCGACATCATTCTCGGCGAAGGCTTGGCGCAGGTGTTGGGCGCGGAAGTGGGCGGCAAGGTGACGGTGATTACGCCTGAGGGCAATGTGACGCCTGCAGGCGTGGTGCCGCGTTTGAAGCAGTTTAACGTGGTCGGCATCGTTAAAACCGGTGTGTATGAAGTGGATAATTCGCTGGCGATGACGCACCTGCAAGACGCGCAAGTGCTCTACCGCATGGGCGACGGCGTCGGCGGTTTGCGCCTGAAGCTGGCCGACCCGCAAAATGCGCCGTCGTTTATCGCCAATCTGATTCCGCAGGCCGAGCAGGATAAGGTGTGGGTGCGCGATTGGACGTTTCAAAACCGCAGTTATTTTGAAGCGGTGGAATTGGAAAAACGCATGATGTTCATCATCTTAACGCTGATTATTGCCGTGGCGGCGTTTAACTTGGTGTCGTCGCTGGTGATGGCGGTAACCGAAAAACAGGCCGACATCGCCATTTTGCGCACGCTGGGCCTGTCGCCCAAAGGCGTGATGAAGATTTTTATGGTGCAGGGCGCGTTTGCAGGCTTTTTCGGCACGCTGATCGGCGTGATTTGCGGCGTGGTATTGGGTTTGAGTGTGGGGCGGATTGTGGCCTTTTTCGAAAACCTGTTCGGCGTGCATCTGATTAATTCGCAAATTTATTTTATCGACTATCTGCCCAGCGACGTGAATCCGCGCGATGTGGCGGTGATTGCCTGCATCTCGCTGGTGCTGGCGTTTCTGGCCACGCTCTACCCGAGCTGGCGTGCGGCGAAAACCCAACCTGCGGAGGCTTTGCGTTATGAATAATCCGGTATTGGCCTGCAACCATGTGAGCAAAAGCTACCGCGACGGCGAGCTGCACGTTGATGTGCTCCAAGACCTCGATTTCCAAGTGGCCGAAGGGCAGAGCGTGAGCATCATCGGCGCTTCCGGCAGCGGCAAATCTACGCTGCTGCACATCCTCGGCGGCCTCGACATGCCCACGTCCGGCAACGTCAATTTGATGGGCAACGATTTGGGCAAGCTGAACCAAAAACAGCTCGGCGATTTGCGCAACCTCTATCTCGGCTTTGTGTATCAGTTCCACCACCTGCTGCCCGAATTTTCAGCGCTGGAAAACGTGATGATGCCACTGCTAATCGGCAAAAAAGCCAAAGCCGAGGCCGAAGCGCAAGCCGCCGCCATGCTGGAAAAAGTGGGCTTGAAACCGCGTATGCTGCACCGTCCGAGCGAATTATCGGGCGGCGAACGCCAACGCGCCGCCATCGCCCGCGCCCTGGTGATGCAGCCCAAATGCCTGCTCGCCGACGAGCCGACCGGCAACCTCGACCGCAAAAACGCGCAAAACATCCTCGATATGATGCTGGATTTGAAAAACGAACTGGGCACGGCGCTGGTGGTGGTCACCCACGACGACGAATTGGCCGTGCGCTTCGACCGCGTGATGACGATGATCGACGGGCGTTTGGCGGATAAACTCAGTTAGGCAATTGAACATCCGCGCAGGTGGCTGATTCTGTCGTGTAAACAACGCGGTTATTTTTTATATATCAGGCCGTCTGAAAATGCTTAAGCAGCTTTTCAGACGGCTTTTGCTTTTATCGGCATCATGCCGCCAACCCGGCCTGTGATTGGTTATATAGTGGCTTAGATTTGAATCAATACAGCGTTGGCTCGCCTTGCCGTACTTAGGTGTACTGTCTGCGGCTCGCCGCCTTGTCTTGATTCAAATCTAAGCCACTATATAATGAAGGCCGTCTGAAAAGCTGTTTAAGCGTTTTCAGAAGGCCTTTTGTTTATCAGGATGAAACCATGTCAGCCACCCCGATTGATACCGACCAAGCCGCTGCCGATGCGGCGCTGGCGCTGCTGCGCCGACACGCGCCCGAAGCGGCGGAAGCGGCCGCGCCTTATCTGCCGCGTTTGTTTGCCGCATTGGCCGATGGTCATGCGTTTGTGTGGCTGAATGAAACCGAGGCGGCAGCCTTGGCGGCGGCGCAGCCGGTGGTGAGCCGTGGCGGCAATACACCGTTGATTGTGGACGGCAGGCGTTTGTTTCTCGGCAGGATGTGGCAGTTGGAACGCGATTTGGCGGCGGAAATCGTGCGCTTGGCGCGTGCGCCTGCGGAAGCGCCGGATTGGCTGCAGGCGGGGCATGATTTGGCGGCCTGGTTTGCACAGGCGGGCAGCGAAGGGCAGCGCGATGCGGCGGCGTTGGCGCTGTTGCAGCCGTTTATGCTCATCAGCGGCGGTCCGGGCACCGGCAAAACCACCACCGTAGCCAAGCTGCTGGCGCTGCTGTGCGACGAGCGCCGCGAACTGCCGCGTATCGCTTTGGCCGCGCCCACCGGCAAAGCGGCGGCACACATGGCACGTGCGCTGCATCGGGCGCTGGACGGCTTCGAGATGCCGTCTGAAATCCGTGCGCATTTATTGCAGCAGCAGGGGCAGACGGTGCACCGTTTGTTGAAACTGCGTCCGCCGCAGATGTTGCCGCAATTTGATGCCGAACAGCCGCTGCCGTTGGATATTTTGGTGGTGGACGAAGCGTCGATGCTGGACATTACGCTGCTGCTGCACTTGCTGCGTGCGGTGCCGAGCGGCTGCCGCGTGGTGTTGCTCGGCGATGAAAACCAATTGCCCTCGGTGGGCGCAGGCGCGGTGTTGGCGGCGCTGGCGCAACCGACGCTGCTGGATGACGCTTTGGCGCAGCAGCTGCAGGCGATGCTGCCGCAACACGGTTTTCAGACGGCCTCTGCGCCGCCGCCGTTGTCGCAGAACGTGGCGCGTTTGCTGGTGAGCCACCGCTTCGGTGCGGACAGCGGCATCGGCTGTTTGGCGCGGGCGGTGGTGGCGGAAGATGCCGAAGCGGCGTGGGCACAGTTTGCCCGTTTTCCCGAGGCGCTGCGGGTGCGCACGGGCGGCAGCCGCGAGCAGGCCGAGGCGCTGTATGCCTTGCAGGCGGATTATTGGGCGGCGGTGGATGCGGGTGATGTGGCGGCGGCGTTTGCACACCAAACCGATGCGGTGGTGTTGGCAGCGTGGCGTGACGATGCCGAAGCGTTTAATCTGGCCTACCGCCGCTGCCTGCAACAACACGGCCGCGCGCCGGGCGATGCGCCGTGGTTTGCCGGACAAATCTTGATGATCGAGCGCAACGATTATGCTTTGAATGTGTTCAACGGCGACATCGGTTTGGTGTTGCCCGATGCCGACGGCACGCTGTTTGCCTGGTTTGCCGGCGCGGAAGGCCACCGCAAAATCCCGCTCAGCCGCCTGAGCAGCCACGCCACCGCGTTTGCGATGACGGTGCACAAAAGCCAAGGCTCGGAATACAACGAAGTGTGGCTGCTGCCGCCGTCGCTGCCGATGCCGTCTGAAAGCGGCGCGGGTTTGAGCAAAGCGCTGCTCTACACCGCCATCACCCGCGCGCGCGAACGCTTTGTGTTTTGGGGCAGCCAAGCCGCGTTTCAGACGGCCTGCACCGCCAACGAGCCACGCCGCAGCGGCTTGAGGGAACAAATCGTGCGGGCGTGGGCGGATGCTGTTTGAGCGCAGCGGTTTGTTTTATAGTGAATTAAATTTGAACCAGTACAGCGTTGGGTTCGCCTTGCCGTACTAGGTGTACTGTCTGCGGCTTCCCGCCTTGTCCTGATTCAAATCTAATCCACTATATTCCGGTAATCGGCTATAAACACATAGGCCGTCTGAAAATATTTTCAGACGGCCTGAAATTTTTGCAAACATCTTTTCGTTGCTCCTGCCTGTGCGGGCGGGCGCGAAGGGTATCGTTTTTTTGCAAAGGTCTAGGCCTCATTGCTGCAAACGCAAAGATGATTAATTGGGTGCGGATTGACGCTCAACGTTGCAGGCACATGTCGACATGGGGGATACCGTCTTCCAGATATTCGTCGGAAACGGTTTGGTAGCCGAAGCTTTGATAAAACGGCAGTAAATAGCTTTGTGCCTGCAGATAGATGCTGCTGCACTGCCATTCTTGGAAAATGTAATCGGTGGCACGGCGCAGGGCTTCTGCGGCGAGGCCTTGGCCGCGGTGTTCGGGTGCGACCACGAGGCGGCCGATGGCGGCGGGAGCAATCGGGTTTGCAGGTGTGCGCAGGATGCGGGCGTAGGCGGCGGTTTGCCGGGCATCGGCGTAGAAAAGGTGGCGGGCTTGCTGGTCTTGGTCGTCCAAATCGAGAAACACGCAGTTTTGTTCGACCACGAAAATACGGCTGCGCAGTTGCAACAGGCGGTAGAGTTCGAGGGTGTCGAGTTGGGCGAGTGATTTATTGTGCCATTGCATGATGGGATTACCTTGTCGGGCAAACGCGCGGCATCGGTGCTTTCAGGCGTTCAGACGGCCTATTCTAAAATTTCGGGCAACCTGACCGCGGATGGGGCGCAAAGCGCGACAAGCGGATGGATTGCCCGGAAAAGCCGTCTGAACGGCGGTTTAAGGCGCTGAGGCGGCGTCGGGAATGGTTTCCGGCTCGGACGCGGTGATGATTGCGGGCTCGGAAGCCGCACTCTCGGGCAGCATGTCGGCATCACTGAATTCCGGTTCCGGCTCGTTTTCAAACACTTTGCCGTTGAGCTTGAGCGTATTTTCGGCCAGCTCGATGCGGGTGTTGACCACGCCGTTGTCGAGGGTGAGGTAGCCTTCGCGCTGCATCGATTGGATGGTGCTGTCGACCATCAGGCGCAGGGTTTCGTTGATGTCGTCGAGGCTGGCGCGGCCTTCGGCCAAATCTTCGGGATTGACGCTGAACAGGTTGCTGGCTTGGTTGATGGCGAGTTGTTCAAGCAGTTTTTGCGGCAGTTTCATGTCGAATTGCGCTTGGGTTTTGCGGATCATGGCGGCAAAGTCGTTCATGTCGGCGGCGGCGAGGCCGTTGAAGCGCAGCTCACCGTTAACGTCCACCAGGCCTTCGGGCATTTGGAAACGGAAAGTGTTGACTTTCAAAACGGGGTTGTTGGTAAACAGGCCGACGGCTTCGGTTTTGGCGGTTTGCAGCAATTCGGCGCGGATTTGCTCTTCGCTCATTTCTTTGGCGGCCAATTCGGCCAGTTTGCTGCGGATGGCGAGCAGACCTTTGGCGTCGAGGTGTTCGGCGGCGACGTTGATGTCGAGCGGGCCGTATTGCTCATTGCCGTAGGTGAGGTTTTGGAATTGGAAGCGGCCTTCGCTGTCGATCCATTCGCCGTTTTCACGGGTTTGGGTGTCGAATTGCAGCTTGTCGACCACGATGATGGAAGGCGCGATGGTGCCGGTGGGGTTGATGAAGGCACCGATTTGCAGGTTGGTGACGAGATTGACCAGTTCGTTGAGCTTGACGTTGTAATCGACACCCTGATTCCAGCGGACGGAGAATTTGTCGAGGGTGAAATTGCTGCTGCCCAGCGCGAGGCGGTTTTGGCCGTCGGTGGTTTTGGTGCGGATGCGCAGGTTTTCAAAGGCGGCATCGCCTTGGTCGGCCAGCTTGATATGCAGGGCGGGTGCGTTGTAGTCGTGGCTGTAGGTGTCGAAACCGGCGCTGTAGTCGGTGCTGCCGTTGAAGCCTTTCCAATCGAGGGCGATGCCGGAGAGCTCTTCGTAATCAAAGGCGGGGACGTTCATGTCGATTTTGCCCGAGCCGCCAAGGTAAACGGTGTTGCGCAGGGTGATGGGCGCTTGTTCGCCGAAGAAGCGTGCCAATACTTTGGCGGCTTCGGGGCGGTATTGGAATTCGGTGTCAACTTGGGCGCGCACGGGCGTAAGGCCGGAGGCAAACGGGCCGTGTTTGATGTGGTTGACGAGGGTAATCGGCTCGTTGAGCACGGTTTTGAGGTTGTCGGGCAGGTAGGCGCGGACGTTATGAAGCAGGGTGGGTTTGAGGCGGATGACCGTGGTTTCGGTGGCGCTGAACCAGCCGCGCTCATAGCTGTGTGATTCGATGCTGAGCAGGTTGGATTGCGACAGCAGTTGTTGCTGTTCGTTTAAGCTTTCTTCGGCTTTGATGCCCAGATAATAGGGCAGGCCAAGCAAGGCGGCTGCCAGCAGGAGCAAAATGGCGGCAAAGAAGGTAATCAGGAGCTTTTTCATTGCTTCAAACAAAATCGTGATAAAGCGGGAAGCATAGCATTATTTGGGCGGTTTGTCTTTGCCGGGGCTTTCAGACGGCCTGTGTCTGCGTGTGGCGGATAGAGGCCGTCTGAAAGGGTGCATTGCTGTTAACGCAATTCGCGGATGTCGCGCCAGCCTTCGTTGGTCTGCACCAGCGTGGCGGTTTGGGTGCGGCTCTCTTCAATGCGCGCCCATTCGCTGCCGCCTTCTTTCAGCAGCTTTTTCGCCCAGCTTTGCGGCTTGAATTCGGCTTCATAAGATACTTTGGATACGGTCACACCGTCTGCGGGAGTGGGTTTGGTAAACCAGTGTACTTTGCCGACTTTTTGGTTGCCGATGCAAAACAGCGGACCGTGCGGGCTTTCGAGCGTTTGGGCTGCGCCTTTTTCGGTCAACTCGTAAGTGTAAACCTTGATGTCGCGCTCATTGTCGGCAGACACGGTTTCGGTGTTGCCGGGTTTGTAGAAGCCTTCTTTATCGAGAATTTTCATCTGCTTGAGTGCGGATTCGTTGATTTTGCCGCCGTTCAAATCGCGTTCGGCCACGCGGATGAGCGGCTCGCCCAGCATGACGTTGCGGCGTGATTCAAAACCTTGCGGGGTTTGCACGGTCAATGCCAGCGGCAGACAGACGCCGTGTTGGTCGGCATAGTGGTTGATGGCTTTTTCAAAAGTGGCTTTGCTGGCTTCGTTGCTGCCCGAACAGGCGGCCAGCAGGGAGGTGGCGGCCAAGACGGCAAAGGTGGTTTTATTCATCGGTTTCTCCATATTGTAACGGCAGGGTGTGCCGGGAAGACGTTTAGCAGCATAGCGGTTTTTATGGGCTTGTTAAACCCCTTTCGATGATTTCATGACAAAATGTGCGCCTGCCCTTAGAATAGAGGCCGTCTGAAAAAATTGAAGCGGATTGTGATGACTAAACTCTACGGCATCCCCAATTGCGATACGGTGAAAAAATCGCGCCAATGGCTCACCGACAACGGTATCGATTATGAATTTGTCGATTTCAAAAAAACGCCGCCGGATGCGGCGCTGATTGAGCGTTGGTTGGCCGATGTGCCGCTGGACGTGTTGCTCAACAAGCGCGGCACCACTTGGCGCAAGTTGGACGAGACGCAAAAAGCGGCGGCGGAAACGCCTGCCGGAGCGGTGGCGCTGATGTGCGCACAGCCCAGTTTGATCAAGCGCCCATTGCTGGATGAAAACGGCAAGTTTTACGCCGGTTTTCAGACGGCCTCTTATGAATCTGTTTTCCAAAAGTAAAATGATGAACACACAAACCATTTTTATTTCCGACCTGCATTTGTCGGACGATGTGCCCGAATTGAACGCGCTGTTTTTCCGCGCTTTGCAGCAATGGCAGGGCAAAATTGATGCGCTGTATATTTTGGGCGATTTTTTCGACGTGTGGGTAGGCGACGACGACGACAGCCCGTTTATCCAAAGCGTGGTCGATGCTTTGGCTGAGTTTGCCCGTCAAACGCCGGTATTTCTGCTGCATGGCAACCGCGATTTCCTGCTCGGCAAAGCGTTTGCCGAAAAAAGCGGCATCACGTTGCTGCCGGAGCAGTATGTGGCCGAGTTGTACGGCAAATCCTACCTGCTGGCGCACGGCGACGAATTGTGCACCGACGATGTGGCCTATCAGCAATTCCGCGCCCAATCGCGCAATCCGATGTGGCAGGCGGCGGTGTTGATGAAGCCTTTGGCCGAGCGCCGGATGCTGGCGGGTCAAATCCGCATGATGAGCGAAACCAAGAAAAACGCCGAGGGCAAAAGCGAGATTTCCGATGCCACCGAAGCCGGTGTGCAGGCCTTGCTGCAACGCTACGCCGACCGCGACATCACCGCGCTGATTCACGGCCATACCCACCGTCCGGCAGTGCACGAACACACATTCGGCGGCCAAACCATCAAGCGCTATGTATTGCAGGATTGGGAAGGTGCAGAGGGCGGTTATTTGAGCGTGCTGGCAGATGGTGGAATCGAGGCGCATCAGTTGTCGGTTTGAATGATAAAAGCTAAAGCTGGAAATAATTGCTAATATTTGCAGCTATCTGTTTTAGCATCATAATTTTGTAATAGTTCGGTTTATTTTAGTAAATTTGAATAAAATATACCGTTAGTCTTTAACAGTAACCGTTGTTCCCGGGGGTGGAAGAGGGGCGTGCCGAATCCATTAGAATTTGGTTCAGCGCAGGGTGTTTCATCCTGTTCGGCGATGCACCAACATTACCCCTCGGAGAACGATATGTCTTTTTATAGCTCAAAAATCAGCTGCGGCCCGTCATTTGGTGGCTCTTACGGCAGCTTTGGTAAAGTTTCCTACGGCTTCAATGCCTATTGTGCACCGGTTAAAGCACCGGTTTATTCTTGCCTGCCCGGCATCAGCATCAAGCCTGTGGTGAAAACAATCACCTGCTTCCCGCTGTTTACCATCAAAAATCTGTTCGACTGCCTGAAACCGGCTTTCCAATATTGCCCCAAACCGGAACCGAAACCCGAGCCGGAACCTAAACCTGATCCGAAACCCGAACCTCAACCGGAACCGCAACCCGAACCCCAGCCCGAGCCGCAACCGGAACCTAAACCCGAGCCGCAGCCTGAGCCCGAACCCCAACCGGAACCGAAACCTGATCCGGAACCCGAACCGCAACCTGAACCGGATTGCGAAGAATGCGTAGATGTTGACGGCGATAACCCCGGCAACAGCTTCGGTAGTGTTGATACCAATCCGGGTAATGTGATTAAAGATGTTGTACCCGATGAAGTGGGCGCGATTTACGGCACCGATGCGAAAGACACCATCTACGGCACCGACGGTGATGACGTGATTTACGGCAAAGCCGGTGCAGACGTGATTTATGCGGGCAACGGCAACGACATCGTTTATGGCGATAACAACGGCGACACTATCTATGGCGGCTACGGCGACGATATTCTCTATGGTGGCGACGGCAACGACTACCTCAACGGCGGCCACGGTCATGATGTGATGTATGGCGGTAAAGGTGATGATGTTTATATGGTACAGTTTGCACCGGATGAAATCATCGAACTGCCGGGCGAAGGCATCGATACTGTGCGTACCTACATCGACTACACCTTGCCGGATAATATTGAAAACCTGATTTTGATGGAAACCGCCGACCTCAACGGCACCGGCAATGAGTTGGACAACGTGATTACCGGTAACGCCGGTGACAACGTGCTCAAAGGTTTGGACGGTGACGATGAGCTTTACGGCAAAGGTGGTGATGACACCCTCTACGGCGGCGACGGCAATGACTTCCTCGATGGCGGTTCTGGTGATGACGTATTGTACGGCGGTGCCGGTGATGATGTTTATTACTACGACATCTGCTACGGCAACGACACCATCGTTGAAAGCGGCGGCAGCTGCGATATTCTGGCTTTCGGCCCCAATATCAAAGCTTCCGATTTGGGCTTCAGCGTGAACGGCGACAATTTGGTTATCAACATCAAAGGCAGCGAAGGCGACAGCATCACCGTAACCGACTGGTTTAAAGGCAGCGACCACCAAGTGGAAAGTTTCTCGTTTGACGTTAACGGCACCTCTTGGGACAGCGCCCAAATCGCCAACGCCATTCAAGAGCAAACCCAAGCGCAAACTTCAAACTTTATTTAATATCGGTTTGAACTGAGCTGTCAGGCCGTCTGAATCTTTCAGACGGCCTTTTGTTTTGCAAAGCCTCTGCCCAGCGCACGCGAATTCGGTTAAAATTCCTACTTTAACCGATCCAGCCGAGAACCATCATGACCGACATCAGCCTGAAAAAAATCTATTCCGGAAAAGTGCGCGATTTATACGAGATTGACGACAAACGCATGCTGATGGTGGCGTCTGACCGCTTGTCGGCATTTGACGTGATTCTCGACGACCCGATTCCGGGTAAAGGCGAAATTCTCACCCAAATTTCCAATTTCTGGTTTGAAAAACTCGGCCACATCATGCCCAATCATTTTACCGGCGACAGCGTGCACGACGTGTTGCCTGAAGCTGAAGCCGATGCCTTGGCAAAACGCGCGGTGGTGGCGAAAAAACTCACACCGGTGAAAGTGGAGGCCATCGTGCGCGGCTACCTGGCCGGCAGCGGTTGGAAAGACTATCAAAAAACCGGCACCGTATGCGGCATCCAACTGCCCGAAGGCATGCAGGAAGCACAGCAGCTGCCTGAAGTGATTTTCACACCTTCCACCAAAGCCGAAGTGGGCGATCACGATGAAAACATCAGCTTTGCCGAATGCGAACAGATTATCGGTGCAGAGTTGGCCGCCCAAGTACGCAACAAAGCCATTCAACTGTACACAGAAGCCGCTGAATACGCCAAAAGCTGCGGCATCATTATCTGCGACACCAAATTCGAATTCGGCCTCGATGAAGACGGCACGCTGACGCTGATGGACGAAGTGCTTACCCCTGATTCCAGCCGCTTCTGGCCGGCTGACCAATACCAAGTCGGCAGCAATCCGCCATCATTCGACAAACAGTTTGTGCGCGACTGGCTGGAGCAAAGCGGTTGGAACAAACAAGCCCCTGCGCCGAAAGTGCCCGATGAAGTGATTGGGAAAACGGTGGAAAAATACCGTGAAGCGTTGGCATTGTTGGCTTCATCTAGAAGCAATTAAAGACGCTTAGGTAAGTAGCGAGGTTTGCTCGCACACATTGAAACGATGCCGTCTGAAGTTTATTCAGACGGCATCGTTTTTATTTTATATGATGGAGCAATTGGTGGTAGATTTTGCGAAAATCTTGTTTAGAATATTTACTCTCTTGCCGTTGAACAGGTTTTTGAAAGCATATAATTGCTGAGAATAAAATATCTAATTTGATATAAATTCTTAAATATTTATATTTTATTTCAATAACTTGATAATAAAAAATTAGATTGATTGGTATGGTATTTGTCATATTTGTCGAAGTATAATAAGTTGCCATTGGAATACCAGTGCAACCGGATGATAACTAACGATTAGGAGAGCGTGATGAATACTTCGAAAAATGTGATAGGCGGCTTGGTGCAGATGTCGGCGGCTGAAGAAAAAAATGTCAGTCAAAACCCTGATTTTGTGTATGTTTATGGTACGGAGGCTGATGATGTTTTGTATGGCAGCTTAGGGCGGACGGTAATTTATGGTCGGGGCGGTAACGATATTGTCAATGGGCTGTCGGGCTTGGATATGATGTATGGTGGAGCTGGCAATGACGTTTATCACATCAACAGCGGTGACGATAAAGTAATCGAAAATGCAAACGAAGGAACAGACACCATTTACAGCAGCGTCACCTACATCGCCCCTACCAATGTGGAAAACCTGACGTTGACGGGCGATGCCAAAATCAACGGCTCGGGTAATAATTCCGACAATATCCTTATCGGCAACGATAACATCAACCGCCTTAACAGCGGCCGTGGCAACGACATCGTCTACGGTATGGGTGGCGGCGACGTGCTCAATGGCGGCGACGGCAACGACAAACTTTATGGTGGCGACGGTAATGATTTGATTAATGGCGATAATGGTGACGACATGCTTGATGGCGGCAGCGGTAAAGACATCATGTATGGAGGCATGGGAGATGACATTTATTATGTTGACGACATCGGTGATAAAGTGACTGAAAATGCAAACGAAGGAACCGACACCATTTACAGCAGCGTCACCTACATCGCCCCCACTAATGTGGAAAACCTGACGCTGACGGGCGATGCCAAAATTAACGGCTCGGGTAATAATTCCGACAATATCCTTATCGGCAACGATAACATCAACCGCCTTAACAGCGGCCGTGGCAACGACATCGTCTACGGTATGGGTGGCGGCGACGTGCTCAATGGCGGCGACGGCAACGACAAACTTTATGGTGGCGACGGTAATGATTTGATTAATGGCGATAATGGTGACGACATGCTTGATGGCGGCAGCGGTAAAGACATCATGTATGGAGGCATGGGAGATGACATTTATTATGTTGACGACATCGGTGATAAAGTGACTGAAAATGCAAACGAAGGAACCGACACC
This sequence comes from uncultured Neisseria sp., assembly GCA_964451565.1. Classification (GTDB taxonomy): domain Bacteria; phylum Pseudomonadota; class Gammaproteobacteria; order Burkholderiales; family Neisseriaceae; genus Neisseria. Next base: position 7,767 of record CAYVIS010000007.1, on the reverse strand, counting down.
ATTTACAGCAGCGTCACCTACATCGCCCCCACTAATGTGGAAAACCTGACGCTGACGGGCGATGCCAAAATTAACGGCTCGGGTAATAATTCCGACAATATCCTTATCGGCAACGATAACATCAACCGTCTTAACAGCGGTCGTGGCAACGACATCGTTTACGGCATGGGTGGCGGCGACGTGCTCAATGGCGGCGAGGGTAACGACAAGCTTTACGGCGGTGACGGTGCCGACTTGGTTAATGGTGATGAAGGTAACGATTTCCTCGACGGCGGCACCGGCAAGGATATTTTGCGCGGCGGCGAGGGAGACGATACTTATTTCTTTACTCACGGCTATAACCACGACACGGTGTTTGATTCAGACGGCCTCAATAAAGTTGTTTTTGGTGAGGGCATCACACCGGAAAATATTTCGCTGACTGTGGTTTATCACGGTGAAGACAATCAGCAGGCAGATTGGGTTATTGGTTTGGATGGCGGTAAAGACACATTGACCCTGAAAGACCAGCAAGGCTTCGAGTTGCCCTCCATTACTGAATTTGTGTTTAGCGGACAAAGCCTCAGTTATCTCGAACTGGCTGAGCTTAAAGGCATCATTCAGCCTGAATCTGAAGTTTCGGAAGCACCGCTTGCCGAAGATGATCATGCCGTATTGGCCTTGAATGCTAATCCTGACGGCTTGAGCAACAGCCTGGTGAACAATTTGGGCGGTGAAATAGGCTTTGGTGAAAACCTGTGGCATACCGGCAGCAGCTACGTTGACCTTTCTTCTGTCTTTAGCGGCGGCATCAGCCTTTACGGCGGCAATTACAGCCATGCCTATATTGATGAAACCGGCGTGATTTCTTTCAAACAGCCTTATTCACATGACCCCGCCATGGGGGATTATGGACCGGGTTCTGAAAACTGGTTTGCTCCTGCTATTGTGGTGCTGGCCAATGATGCTTGGACACGCCACCATATCGGTGATTGGGAACGTGAGCTGCATAAAGAGATAACCGGTGAAGAGCTGGTTAATCCGGTATCTCCGGGCGGCAATTCGCTTGGCAGCAATCAGCTTTGGTATGATTTTGATGCCGCCAGCAAAACTTTCACTGTGACGGCCGATGATTTGCTGTATCTGAGAGAAAGATACTCACCTTACAACAACCTTTTCCAAGTCAATGCCTATCAAGTTCAATTACAGGATTTGGGCAACGGCAGCACCCGCGTGATTTACCGCTATGAATCCGTCGAGGCCACCGAAACCTACGCAGACCAATTAAACGGTTTTGGCTTCGCAGGGTATTGGAAAGGTGATGGCGAGACACGAGAAGCACTTTTCAATCTGGATAAATTTGACAGCTTCCAAAATCAAATGATGCACAAGCTTCCCGAAAGCTCCAATACCGGCAGCCCGGGCGTATTTGAATTCATTATTGATAGCGAGGGTAATCTGACCGCACCGCAGCGCAACAGCATGCTGATTGATGTATTGGAAAACGATCGTAGTGGTGTGGGTAGTGAGTTGACTGTGGTGGCAGCAGAAGTGGTGTCGGGCGCGGGCAGTGTACAAATCGAAAACAATCAGTTGCGCTATGTTGCCGATATTCAGGGTATGAATGTCGACAGTGAGCGGGTGGTGTTGGCCTATACCATCAGCAATGGCAGCCAAACCAGCACAGCCAACGTGAATATTGAGGTAAGCCAGGCGGCGGAACATGCCAACCGTGCCCCGTTTACACAAGATATTTACCTTGATGCCAACAAAACAAATACCTTTGATGAAAGCATGTTTGTCTTTACCGATAAAGACAGTGACAGCCTGCAACATATCACCTTGATCAGCCTGCCGACAAACGGGCAGATGACGTTGGATGGCGCAGTGGTAACCGCAGGACAACAGATTGCCATCGCTGATTTGGATAAACTGGTTTACCATTCTGCTGCCAATCCGCACGCAGAGGAGGCCAAATTTACTGTCACCGATAACGGCGGCACGCTGGCAGGCGGACAGGATACCAGCGAAGTACATACCATCCACTTCTTCGGGCCGTCCAAGCCTGAGCCGGAACCCGAACCCGAGCCGATGCCCGATCCTGCTGTATTGACACTGGTTGACGATGTTGCCGTATTGAATCAGAGCACCTATGCGTCAGGGCTGACCAACTCGTTGGTCGATAACCTCGGTGGCGAGCTTGGTTTTGGCGAGCAGAGCCTGTCGTTTAAGGAGGCGTGGAATTATGAGCATGTCGATTTAACGCCTGCATTTGTCAACGGCATCAGCTTGTTTGATAGTGTGTATACCCATGCTTATGTTGACGGAAATGGTAATATTTCCTTTCAAGCGGCTGATTGGGGTGGCTACACTTCCCGTGGGGGATTTTATGATAGGGAACCCGATGTAACGGCAATTGTTCCTTTTGCAAACAGTGCAAGTCGCGAGGAGGGGACAGGAGTTGTGTCGGAGGGCGGTACATCACGCGGCTCCAACAAGGTTTGGTACGATTGGGATAGTGGCAGCAAAACGTTTACGGTAACGGCTGATGATTTGACTTATCGGGTATATGGTTATGTTGATGAAGAGGGAGAAGGTCAATTATATGGCGACAACGGATTGTTGATGTCCAATGCCTATCAAGTGCAGTTGCAAGATCTTGGCAACGGCCAAACCCGGGTGATTTACCGCTATGAAAGCATTCAAGATAGCGGTATGTGGACTACGGAAATTGCAGCGGGAGCCGGTTATCTGCGCGGAGATGGTCACAGTATCAATCCTATTACGAATGGAATGAGTTTGTTTATAGGAGGGTTTATCCCTGAAATAGATAAAGTCGCGTTGTCATTGGATGAAAACAGCAACATCGGCAGTAAAGGCGTGTTTGAGTTTGTGATTGATTCAGACGGCCGCTTTATTGCCCCGCAACATCATTCGGTTTTGATTGATGTGTTGGCCAACGACAGCAGCAGTGACGGTGCAGCGCTGAATATTGTTGCCGCAGAAATCGCATCGGGCAGCGGCAGTGTGCGCTTGGAGAACAACCAATTGCGCTATGAGGCCGATATGGAAGCGATGACCGACGGCAAAGAAACGGTGGTTATCAACTATACTGTCAGCAATGGCAGTCAAACCGCCACCGCCTCGGTTAATGTGGCAGTAGACTTGTCGGCAGAGAATGTCAATCGTGCACTGGAGATTGAGGGCGCTCATAATCGGGAATCGGCATCACAACCCACCGATTTCAACTTGGAGGCGGGTAGTGAAGCTGCACAAGTGCTCGATGCACGCCTGAATGATTTAGGTGAAGACGCAATTGTATTGGCAAAAGCAGCAACTGCAGATGCTGTTGTTCCGGTTATCCATGCCAGCCGCCTGCAAGCTGTTGCAGCGGCTGAGGTGGATGAAGGGGTTCTGTACAATGACAGCGGCGAACGTGGAATTGAAAGCTGGTTGTCCGACTTGCCCGGTGTGGTAGGCAACAGCAGCGCAATATCAACGGTAGATGCGGTTTATGCTGAAGCAAATGTGCCGCAATATGATGAAGCACTTCATGCAGCCGGTGTGATTGGCTAATAAGTTAGTTTGGTGATAATAAGGCCGTCTGAAGCTATGTTTTCAGACGGCCTTTGATGATTTATCAACCCCGCCTCAAGCCCCGCGGGCGCGGTTTTCGTGGAATTGTGCTTGAAATTCGCTGAACTTGCCTTGCTCGATGGCTTCGCGCATTTCTGCTATCAACACTTGATAATAGTGCAGGTTGTGGATGGTGTTGAGTTGCGCGCCCAAAATTTCGCCGGCACGGTGCAGGTGGTGCAGGTAGGCGCGGCTGAAGTTTTGGCAGGCGTAGCAGCTGCAGCTTTCGTCAATCGGGCGGGTGTCGAGCTTGTGTTTGGCGTTTTTGATTTTCAAATCGCCGAAGCGGGTAAACAGCCAGCCGTTGCGGGCGTTGCGGGTCGGCATCACGCAGTCGAACATATCGACGCCGTGCGCCACGCCGTACACCAAATCTTCAGGTGTGCCCACTCCCATCAGGTAGTGCGGTTTGTGTTCGGGCAGAGTCGGGCCGACGGCGCGCAGCATGCGGTACATTTCGGGCTTCGGCTCACCCACCGACAAGCCGCCGATGGCGAGGCCGGGGAAGTCGAATTGTTCCAGCCCTTTGAGCGATTCTTCGCGCAAATCTTCATACATCGCGCCTTGCACGATGCCGAATAAGGCGTTGGGGTTGTTCAAGCGTTCAAACTCAGCTTTGGAGCGCTCCGCCCAGCGCAGGCTCATTTGCAGCGATTTGCGTGCCTGCTCGTGGCTGGCTTCGCCGGGCGTGCATTCGTCGAGCTGCATGGCGATGTCGGAATTGAGCACGGTTTGAATCTGCATGGAAATTTCGGGCGAGAGAAACAGTTTGTCGCCGTTAATCGGGCTTTTGAAGGTGCAGCCTTCTTCGGTGAGCTTGCGCATGTCGGAAAGCGAAAACACTTGAAAGCCGCCGGAATCGGTGAGAATCGGTTTGTCCCAGCCGATAAAGTCGTGCAGGCCGCCGAATTGGCTGATCACTTCCAGCCCGGGGCGCAGCCACAAATGATAAGTGTTGCCCAAAATGATTTGTGCGTTGATGTCGTGCAGGTTTTGCGGCGTCATCGCTTTTACCGAGCCGTAGGTGCCCACCGGCATAAACACCGGTGTTTCGATTTTGCCGTGATTGAGCTCGAGGGTGCCGCGGCGGGCGTGGCCGTCTTTTTTGTGGAGGGTGAATTTCAGCATGGTTGAAGATGGGTTTGCAATAGAATGGGCGGATTATAGCGGATTTATGGTTTTTATGCTGTTCAGACGGCCTGCGCACGCACGGCGGATAGGCTTGCCAAACAAAACGGAAATCAGCTAAAATAGCGCCTTTGCCGCAGCTTTATGTTGGCCGCGTGCAGGCGCGTAGCTCAGTTGGTTAGAGCACCACCTTGACATGGTGGGGGTCGTTGGTTCGAATCCAATCGCGCCTACCAATCCGACACAACAAAAGCCGTATTGGTGCGCTTTTGTTGCTTTTTTGTATTTATTCGACAGGCCGTCTGAAAAATCGGCGGCCTGTATTTTCGGTTATTTTTTGGAGTATTCAATGTTGAACATCACTTTGCCCGACGGCTCGATCCGTCAGTTTGAAGCGCCTGTGTCGGTGTACGATGTGGCGGCTTCAATCGGCACGGGGCTGGCGAAAGCCGCTTTGGCCGGTAAAGTGAACGGCAATTTGGTGGATACTTCGTATGTGATTGATGCCGATGCCGAATTGGCCATCGTGACCGGCAAAGATGCCGAAGGTGTGGAAGTGATTCGCCACTCGACCGCCCACTTGATGGCTTATGCCGTGAAAGAGCTGTTTCCCGAAGCGCAAGTCACCATCGGCCCGACCATTGAAGACGGCTTTTATTACGATTTCGCCTACAAGCGCCCGTTTACGCCCGAAGATTTGGTGGCGATTGAAAAACGCATGGCCGAGCTGGTGAAAAAAGACATTCCCGTCGAGCGCTACGAATTGCCGCGCGACGAAGCGATTGCCTATTTCAAAGGCATCGGTGAAGACTATAAAGCCGAAATCATCGAAAGCATTCCGCAAGGCGAGGTGTTGTCGCTGTATCGCGAAGGAGAATTTACCGACCTTTGCCGTGGTCCGCATGTGCCTTCGACCGGCAAACTGAAAGTATTCAAATTGATGAAGGTGGCCGGTGCTTATTGGCGCGGCGACAGCAACAACGAAATGCTGCAACGCATCTACGGCACCGCGTGGGGCAGCAAAGACGAATTGAAAGATTACCTGTTCCGCCTCGAAGAAGCGGAAAAGCGCGACCACCGCAAGCTTGGCAAGCAGCTGGATTTGTTCCACTTGCAAGACGAAGCGCCGGGCATGGTGTTTTGGCATCCGCGCGGCTGGGCGTTGTGGCAGAATATCGAGCAGCATATGCGCAAAGAATTGAGTGCAGCAGGCTATCAAGAAGTGAAAACGCCGCAGATTATGGACAAAACCTTCTGGGAGCAGTCCGGTCACTGGCAAAACTACAAAGACAATATGTTCCTCACTCATTCGGAAAAACGCGATTACGCGGTGAAACCGATGAACTGCCCCGGCCATGTGCAGATTTTCAAACACGGTCTGCGCTCTTACCGCGACCTGCCGATGCGCTTGGCCGAGTTTGGCTCTTGCCACCGCAACGAGCCGTCCGGCGCGCTGCACGGCCTGATGCGTGTACGCGGTTTTGTGCAGGATGATGCGCATATTTTCTGTACCGAAGAGCAGATTGTTGAAGAATCACGCGCGTTCAACCAATTGCTGATGCGGATTTACAAGCAGTTCGGCTTTAACGAAGTGGCGGTGAAATTGTCGCTGCGTCCCGAGCAGCGCGCCGGTTCCGACGAAACGTGGGATAAGGCCGAAAACGGTTTACGCCAAGCCCTGACTGCCTGCGGCGTAGAATGGGAAGAATTGCCGGGCGAGGGCGCGTTTTACGGTCCCAAAATCGAATATCATGTTAAAGACGCCATCGGCCGTTCGTGGCAGTGCGGCACTTTACAGCTGGATTTTGTGTTGCCCGAGCGCCTCGATGCCGAATATGTGACCGAAGACAACGGCCGTGCCCGTCCGGTGATGTTGCACCGTGCCATTTGCGGCTCGCTGGAGCGCTTTATCGGCATTTTGATTGAAAACTACGCCGGTTCCTTCCCCTTGTGGTTGGCACCGGTGCAATTGGTGGTGATGAACATCACCGAAAAACAAGCCGATTATTGCCGCAATGTGGTAGAAAAACTGCGTGCGGAAGGCTTCCGTGTCGAATTGGATCTGCGTAACGAAAAAATCGGCTACAAAATCCGCGACAACAGCCAATACCGTTATCCCTACCAAATCGTGGTGGGTGAGAACGAAAAAGAAAACAACCAAGTGGCCGTGCGCCGCAAAGCCGAAGATTTGGGCAGCATGAGCGTAGATGATTTTGTTGCGCATCTGAAGCAGGAAATCGCATTGGCGCTGGTTTGAAATTAATCTGAAAAAAGGAGTGTCATCATCGCACAAGAACGCGAAGCACGTATCAACGGTGAAATCACCGTCAAAGAAGTGCGCTTAATCAGTAGCTCGGGCGAGCAGCTCGGTGTTGTGTCTGTCCGTGAGGCTTTGGCCATGGCTGAAGAGCAGGATGTGGATTTGGTGGAAATTTCCCCTACCGCCAAGCCGCCGGTCTGCAAGTTGATGGATTTCGGCAAATACAAATACGAGCAGGCCAAAAAGCGCGACGAAGCGAAGAAAAAGCAGAAGCAGGTGCAGATTAAGGAAATCAAATTCCGCCCCGGCACCGATGAAGGCGACTACAACATCAAAATGCGCAACATCAACCGCTTTTTGGAAGATGGCGACAAAGTGAAAGTCACCCTGCGTTTCCGTGGCCGTGAAATGGCGCACCAACAATTGGGTGCGCAACTGCTGGAGCGTGTGAAAGAAGATTTGCTGGAAGTGGGTACGGTCGAGCAGTTTCCGAAAATGGAAGGCCGCCAAATGGTGATGATGATTGCGCCTAAGAAAAAATAAGGTTATAATGTTCAGCTTGCCTTGATTGCCGCGCAAGGCAGGCTTTGATTTTGCGGCAAAAACCGTGGTGTTTGGGTTTCAAGTGTTTGTTTGCAAACCCCCTTATGCCTTATCTAATAAATAATGGAGTTTTCCCATGCCTAAAATGAAAACCAAGTCGAGCGCCAAAAAACGCTTCAAAGTACTGGGTAACGGTGGTGTGAAACGCGCTCATGCGTTCA
>CAYVIS010000006.1:0-26441 GCA_964451565.1 uncultured Neisseria sp. | reverse complement strand
GCGATTACCGCGAAATCGAACGCCTGCACCGCTGCCTGCAAAACCCGTTTGCCGAGCAGGCGGCGTTTGCCGATTTCGCCGAAGCCGCGCCGGAATGGGCGGCGCAGATTTGCGTGAGCTGCTCGAGTTGAGGCGTATTCTGTTTAATCAATATATAGAGAGGCCGTCTGAACGCTTTCAGACGGCCTTTGTTATTTCAATGGAATAACAGCCATTTCCTGCCGATTATTTTCTGCCTGCGCCATAAAGCGGCGCGTGCATGTAAAAATCGAGATTGTGATTGGAAATACTGCTTAAAAATTGTACAATTCCAACCTTTCCCACTCGAAATTTCCGCTATGCATATCGGTGATTATGCCGTCGATGCCCCCATTGCGCTGGCGCCGATGGCGGGCATCACCGACAAGCCTTTCCGCCGCTTGTGCCGCGATTTCGGCGCGGGTTGGGTGGTGGGCGAGATGCTCACCAGCGACCCCTCGCTGCGGCATACGCGTAAAAGCCTGCGCCGCAGCGATTTTGACGGTGAACGCGGCGTGCGGGTGGTGCAGATTGCCGGCAGCGATCCGGCGCAGTTGGCCGAGGCGGCGCGCTATAACGTGGCGCAGGGCGCGCAGGTGATTGATATCAATATGGGCTGCCCGGCGAAAAAAGTGTGCAATGTGCTGGCGGGTAGCGCGCTGCTACAAAACGAGCCGTTGGTAGGCGAAATTTTAAATGCGGTAGTGAAAGCGGTGGACGTGCCGGTGACGCTGAAAACGCGTTTGGGCTGGCACGACGAACACAAAAACATCCTCACTGTCGCCCAAATGGCCGAAGATGCAGGTATTGCCGCCATCGCCATCCACGGGCGCACGCGCACGCAGATGTATAAGGGTGAGGCGGCATACGATTTGATTGCTGAAGCCAAAGGCCGTCTGAACATACCGGTGTGGGTCAACGGCGACATCACCAGCCCGCACAAAGCGGCGGCGGTGTGGACGCAAACCGGTGCCGACGGCGTAATGATCGGGCGCGGCGCACAAGGGCAGCCGTGGCTGTTTCGCGATGTGCGCCATTATCTCGAACACGGCTGTCTGCCCGATGCTTTGAGCTTGACCGAATGCAGCGCGGTGGTGTTGCAGCATCTGGCCGCCATGCACGAATTTTACGGCGACATCGCCGGATTGCGCATCGCCCGCAAACACATCGGCTGGTATCTCGACCCCTTGCCAGGCGGCGCGGCGGCGCGGCGCGACATCAACCGTTTGGATGCAGCCGCCGCGCAATACGATGCGGTGGCGGCGTTTTTGGAAGCGCTGCCGAATGAGGCCGATACGTGGGCGTGCGCTTACCGTGAGGCCGTCTGAAACGGTTTGGAGTCATATTAAATTTACGGGTGTCTGCGCGCGGCGCGGATAAACAAATAGATTTATGCGGTGTCGGAAGCCGTCTGAATCATTTACCGGCGGTTTTGATTGAATCCGCAAGGATGCCTGGCCGTAGCGGCCCAATCGGAAACGCCACAAAGCGAGAAAACCAGTATGCCGAATAAAACTCAAAACCTTGCCGACTGCGTGTCGCAAAATATCCGTCAGTATTTCAAAGATTTGGATGGGGAAACTCCGTGTGGTGTGTATGATATGGTGCTGCACCAAATCGAAAAACCGCTGCTCGAAAGTGTGATGGCCGAATATGGCGGCAACCAATCGAAAGCGGCGGCCGTATTGGGGCTCAACCGCAATACCTTGCGTAAAAAATTATTGCAGCACGGTTTGATTGAATAAGCCGCAGGCTGTGTATCTTTTCCAATCATTTTATTATCTGCAAATAAAGGAACGATGATGGCAGCAGTGAAACGAGCGTTAATCAGTTTGTCTGACAAAAGCGGCGCGGTGGATTTTGCGCAGGCGCTGAGCGATTTGGGTGTGGAAATCCTCTCTACCGGCGGCACCGCCAAATTATTGGCCGACGCCGGCGTGCCGGTGATTGAAGTGGCCGATTACACCGGCTTCCCCGAAATGCTCGACGGGCGCGTGAAAACGCTGCACCCGAAAATCCACGGCGGCATTTTGGGTCGCCGCGATTTGCCCGAGCATGTGGCGAAAATGGAAGAATACGAAATCGGCAACATCGACATGGTGTGCGTGAATCTTTATCCCTTTGCTGCCACCATCGCCAAGCCCGGCTGCACGCTGGAAGATGCGATTGAAAACATCGACATCGGCGGCCCCACCATGGTGCGTTCTGCCGCGAAAAACTGGAAACACGTTGCCATCGTCACCGATAATGCCGATTTCAGCAGCGTAATCGAAGAGCTGCAAAACAACGGCGGCGCGCTGAGCGACAAAACCCGCTTCAACCTCTCGCGCAAAGCCTTCAGCCACACCGCCCAATACGACGGCATGATTTCCAACTACCTCACCAGCCTTTCCGACGACAAACTTTCCGGCGAGCCGGAAGTGGGCGCGTTTCCCGGCCAGATTAACGGCAGCTGGCTGAAAGTGCAGGATTTGCGCTACGGCGAAAACCCGCACCAAGAAGCTGCATTTTACCGCGATTTCTACCCCGCCGCAGGCAGCTTGAGCGCCTACGAGCAATTGCAGGGCAAAGAATTGTCGTACAACAACATCGCCGACGCCGATGCCGCGTGGGAAGCCGTGAAAGCGTTTGACGAACCGGCCTGCGTGATTGTAAAACACGCCAACCCCTGCGGCGTGGCCGTGGCTGCCGATACCTTGAGCGCCTACAAACTGGCGTTTGCCACCGACACCACAAGCGCGTTTGGCGGCATCATCGCCTTCAACCGCGAAGTGGATGCCGAAACCGTCGAAGCCGTGACCGGCCAGTTTCTCGAAGTGTTGATGGCGCCGAAATTCACCGACAAAGCCAAAGAAATCATCGCCGCCAAGAAAAACGTTCGCGTGTTGGAGGTGCCGCTGATGGCCGGTGCCAACCGCTTCGAACTCAAACGCGTCGGCGGCGGCCTGCTGGTGCAAACGCCCGATGTGCACCGCATCCGCCGCGAAGACCTCACCGTGGTGAGCAAACGCCAGCCGACCGAGCAGGAATGGAAAGATTTGATGTTTGTGTGGAACGTGGCCAAATATGTGAAATCGAATGCCATCGTGTTCGGCAAAGGCGGCCAAACCTACGGCATCGGTGCCGGACAGATGAGCCGCGTCGACTCCACCCGCATCGCCGCGCGCAAAGCGCAAGACGGCGGCTTCGACCTCAATGGCGCGTGTGCCGCTTCTGATGCATTTTTCCCGTTCCGCGACGGCATCGACGTGATTGCCGAACAAGGCATCAAAGCCATCATCCATCCCGGCGGCTCGATGCGCGATCAGGAAGTGTTTGACGCGGCAGACGAACACGGCATCGCCATGATTCTCACCGGCGTGCGCCATTTCCGCCATTGATTTGATGGTGTGAATGATGAGGCCGTCTGAAAGCTTTTTTGGCTTTCAGACGGCCTTTGTTTATGTGTGCGGTTGGGATGAATACGCTAGCGCTATTTTAAATGCACATCATATTCAGGTAGCTGAGCCAGTCGAAGCTATATCTTCACAATGGGAAAAGGCTTCGACTGGCTCAGCCACCTGAGTATTGTCAGGCCGTCTGAAAACCTGTTTGCGTTTCAGACGGCCTTGGTGTGACAGCTAGTCAACGCCCAAATAAATTGGCAATCACTTCAATCTGCTCGTCGGTGTAGGCAGGCTGCCCCAGCCGCGCCGCTACCGCCCATTCGCCGCTCAATTCGTGGCGTGCGGCGGTGTCGCGCCAGTGTTCGAGTTTGGCTTCGTCGGTGGCGTTTTTCGGCAGCGGGGTGGTTTTGACGGTTTGTTTCGGCGGTGTGCTCATGTTGTGACTCAATCAATGTGTGCCGACAGCATACGCTGATTGGCGGTGTTTATCCAATTGCTGTTGCCGCCGCTAAGCTGTAAGGCCGTCTGAAAGGTTGCATATCATTCACCATGCGTTCAGACGGCCTACGGTCAACATATTAACGCTCGTTGCGCACGCGTAAAAAGGTGGCGAAACGCGGGGTGCCTTTTTGGGTGAAACCGCGGTATTTATAGGTGACGGTGCTGCCGACGGGCGGCGGGTTGTTGCGGTCGGCGTCTTTAAAGCCGCTGCCGATGCGGAATTCGCCGTGTTGGTTTTTGCAGCTGAGTGCGCCGAGTTTGCCCGCGTATTTGCCTTTGCCTTCGTGGTGGCGGGTGACGGTGCATTCGGCATCGTGGGCGGATTTGAGTTTGAGCAGGTTGCTGCTGCGCCCGCCGGTATAGGGCAGGTTGGGGTTGCGCAGCATCACGCCTTCGCCGCCTGCGGCTTCGATTTGTTTTAAGTATGCCTGCGCGTGGGCGTTGTTGCGGGCGGGGGTTTGGGGAATCACGACAATCGGTGCGGCGGGGCGGCTGTCGAGCCAGCGCTGCAACACGGCGAGGCGCTGATAGAGGTTGCCCTGCGCTTTGGGCACGTCGAATACGTGCAGCTTGATGTCTGCCCAGTCGCCCGAGCCTTTGCGCACGGCGGCGGAAATCTGCTCGAAGCGGCCGCGGCGGCTGTAGAGCTCGCCGTCGAGCGGGTAGGGTGGGAAATGGCGCGTGTAGCCTGCGGGCGGGGTGAAGGCGTAGCCTTGGCGGCTGATGAGGCGTTTGCCGTCCCAATAGGCGCGCACGCCGTCGAGTTTTTCGCTCATCGCCCAGCCGCTGACGTTTTGGCCTTTGAATTCTTGTGCCAGCAATAAATCGGCGGCGGCGGGGGCGGAGATGAAAAGCAGGGCGCAAACGGGTATGATGGCTTTCATGTGATGGATTCCCTGTTATGTGTTTATAGTTAATCTGAATATTATGACAGGCCGTCTGAAAAATAAAGGAATCATTATGGCTTTACAATTTGAAATCATGCCGGTGACGCCGTTTCGGCAGAATTGCTGCCTGATTTGGGACGATGAATGCAAGGAAGCGGTGCTCACCGATGTGGGCGGCGATGTGGCGCATGTGTTGCAGGCGGTGAAAGAACGCGGTCTGAATCTGAAAGAAGTGTGGCTCACCCACGGCCATCTCGACCATGCGGGCGGCGTGCCGGATTTATGGCAGACGCAGCAGCTGCCGGTGGCGGGGCCGCACGCAGATGATGCTTATCTGCTCGAATCGCTGCCGGAGGTGACGGCTTCTTATGCGGCTTACGGCTTTCCGGTGTCGCCGTCGTTTGTGCCGACGCGGTGTCTGGAAGAGGGCGAGCGGCTGACGGTGGGCGCGTATGAGTTTGAAGTGTTGCACATTCCCGGGCATACGCCGGGGCATGTGGTGTTTTATTGCGCGCAGGCGGATTTGCTGGTGGCGGGTGACGTGTTGTTTTACGAGAGCATCGGCCGCACCGACTTTCCGCGCGGCAACCACGCCGACTTAATCGGCAATATCGGCGCGAAGCTGCTGGTGTTGCCGGAAGACACGCGTGTGATTCCGGGGCATGGCAGAATGACCACAATTGGACACGAAAAACGACATAATCCGTTTTTATAATGCAGGTATCTGTAAAAATAAGTTTAAGTTGGTGTGTGAATACGCCTTGTTCTCACCTAGCAATGTAAGATTATTTCCGTGTGGCCGCCGCGCCAGACCTGTTTGCGGGGCAAACCATTTATTTTTCAAACATAAGGAGTGAGCTAATGTCTCTTGATTTGGGTAATTTGTTGCAAAGCCAATTGGGCAATGTGTTGGATAACTTCCTGACCAACAACGGTGAAGCTGCAGAAACCAGCGGTAAAGCCAGCGCGCTGGCGATTCCTGCCGTGGTGGCCGGTTTGATCAAACACGTTACCGCCAACCCGAGCAACACTTCGGGCTTGTTCGACCTGATTAAAGGCGCCGCAGGCAGCCAGCTGACCGGCGCGGTATCGCAAGCCGCAGAAGGCAGCAACTTGGGCAGCCTGATCGACTTGGGTAAAAGCCTGCTGCCGAACCTGTTGGGCGGCAATGCGGCCAATGTAGCCGACCAAATCGCCCAAGAGAGCGGCGTATCTAAAGCTTCTGCCGGCTCACTGCTGTCGCTGGCGCTGCCGCTGGTGTTGTCTGTATTGCGCGGTCAGGCGCAAACCGGCAATCTGAATCAAGGCCAACTGCTGGGCTTGCTCGGCCAACAACAAGGCTGGCTGTCGCAAGTGTTGAGCAGCAATATGCTGTCTTCGCTGGGCATTGGCAGCCTGAGCGGCCTGTTCGGCAGCCTGTCTAACCTGGCCAGCGGTTTGGGTACTACCGGTGCTGCTGCTGCCGGCGCTGCCGCTGCAACCGCTGCCGGTGCCAAAAAATCCGGCCTCGGCAAATGGCTGGCACTGGCTGCCGCTGCAATCATTGCATTGTTGGCATTCAAGAGCTGCGGCAGTGGCGATCAAGCTGCACCTGCCGCCAGCGAACCGGCCGCTTCAGCCGCTTCTGTAGCAGTGGCTTCCGATGTGGCGGCTTCTGAAGCTTCAGCCGCTCCCGCAGCCGTTGCTTCTGAGCCGGTTGCCGCGTCTGAAACCGTAGTGACCGATACCGCCGCTGCTGACAATGCCCGTGTGGTTTATGAAAACAGCGTAGCCAAATTCTTCTTTGCTACCGGTAAAAACGATGTGGCCGAAGGCGCCGAAACCATCGTAGCCGACGTGATTGCTGCGGGTAAAGACGGTAAAAAACTGGTGGTTAGCGGCTTTGCCGACAGCACCGGTGACGCTGCCGCCAACGAAGAATTATCAAAACAACGCGCCGAAGCCGTAAAAGCGTTCTTTGAAGCCCAAGGCGTGAGCGCCGACAACATCGAATTGCGCAAACCGGAAAGCACTACCGGCGCGGTTGGCAACGATGTTGAAGGCCGTCGTGTGGAAGTGACTGTGGAATAATCCTAAAACGGAATCATCCGCTTAAAGAAAGGCCGTCTGAAACTTTGGGTTTCAGACGGCCTTTTGTTGCGTTGGTCTAGATTGTTTAAACAACATGTTTTCAGACGGCCTCGGTTTATCGGTTTGATACGCCAGATAAACCAAGCGCGGCTGGGGCGTAGACATGATGATAAAACAGGTTGCTGAGGCTGGCGAAGCCCTGTTTCTGCAGTGGGATAAAGGCTTCGGCAGACCCGGCCACCCGCATCATGAAAGCGTCTGAAAGACTGCGCTGTTTGACTGTTGTTTGGTATCGACCCTGCCAAAACGTCAGGCCGTCTGAAAGCATTTATAGCGAATTAAATTTGAACCAGTACAGCGTTGGGTTCGCCTTGCCGTACTAGGTGTACTGTCTGCGGCTTCCCGCCTTGTCCTGATTCAAATTTAATCCACTATATCTTTCAGACGGCCTTATTGTATTGCACCGGATTATGCGCCGCTTTTTTCACCGTTCCACGGGGCAACTTTAAACAACAGCAACATGCCGGGCACGGCAAGGAAGAAGCAGAGCCAGAAGAAATTCACATAGCCCAACCATTCGATGAGATAGCCGGTGCCGGCGTTGATAAAGGTGCGCGGCACGGCGGCAAGGCTGGTGAAGAGGGCAAGTTGGGTGGCGGTGAAAGCAGGGTTGGTTTCGCGTGCCATATAAGCCACGAACGCTGCCGTGCCCAAGCCCACGCCGACGGCTTCGGCGCCGATGACGCCGGCCAGCATCCAGCGCTCGGCGGCGCCCACGTCGGGAAACGGCCCCATACCGGCCAGCCATACGAAGCCTAAAATGGTGACAATCTGCACCAGGCCAAACAGCCACAGCGCTTTGTTGATGCCGAGCTTGAGCATCCAGATGCCGCCGACAATGCCGAAAATCACTGCCGGCCACAGCCCTGCGTTTTTGGCAATCAGGCCGATGTCGGTTTTGCTGTAGCCCATGTCGAGGTAAAAAGGCGTGGCCAGCGCGGTGGCCATGCTGTCGCCGAGTTTGTAGAGAAAGATAAACGCCAACACCAACAGCGCCTGCCGTACACCTTTACGGCCGAAGAATTCGCTGAACGGCTCCACCACGGTTTGTTGCAGCGTTTTCGGCACGGCAGCGGGCAGTTTCGGCTCGCGGGCGATGAAAAGCGTCATCAGCAGGCCGGGCAGCATAAACAGTGCGGTGATGATGAACACATTGTGCCAGGGCATGATGTCGGCCAGAATCAGCGACAGCGAGCCGGGAATCAGCGCGGCGATGCGGTAGGTGTTGACGTGGATGGCGTTGCCCAAACCGAGTTCGTTATCCGGCAGGATTTCGCGGCGGAAGGCATCGAGCACAATATCCTGACTCGCCGAGAAAAACGCCACCACCAGCGACAAGCCCATGATGATGTGCATGTGTTGGTGCGGATTGAGGAAGGCATAAGCGGCCA
Source organism: uncultured Neisseria sp. (assembly GCA_964451565.1). Lineage (GTDB taxonomy): Bacteria > Pseudomonadota > Gammaproteobacteria > Burkholderiales > Neisseriaceae > Neisseria. The sequence continues at coordinate 18,128 of CAYVIS010000006.1, read as the reverse complement.
AAGTCAGCAGCAGACCGATTTGGGTCACCAGCATCCAGCCGCGGCGGCGGCCGAGGAAAGGCAGCTGCACCGCGTCCATCAGCGGCGACCACACGAATTTCCAGGTAAACGGCAAACCAATCAGGGCGAAGAGGCCGATGGTTTTCAGGTCGATGGCCTCGCTGCGCAACCAGGCCGGAATCAGGTTGATGAGAAAATACAGCGGCAGGCCGGAAGTGAAACCGGTGAAAATACAAATCAGCATGCGGCGGGTGAAAATCTGCTGCCAGATGCCGGGTTGGGTTGCTTGCATGGAAAATCCTGAATACATGCCGTCTGAAACCGTTCAGACGGCCTTAAAATGAAGTGGCTATTGTAACAATAAGCCTTGAGGCCGTCTGAAAAGATTATGCAAAAACAGGCGGCTTAAGGGTGGACGCAGCGATGAAAAGCCGTAGGCCGCCTGAAAGGTTGTGGCGGCTTAAAAGCTGTTTTATCGGATTTTGAGAGTAACGTTCATGCTGTCAAAAGGTATCTACCCGGGTTGCTTTTTACGGGAACGGGTATTTATAGTGGATTAGATTTGAACCAGTACAGCGTTGGCTCGCCTTGCCGTACTAGGTGTACTGTCTGCGGCTCCCCGCCTTGTCCTGATTCAAATCTAATCCACTATATGTCGCAAGCAGGCGTTCAGACGGCCTCTGTTGCTGCGTCTTCGCTATCTTCATCGCCGTCGTTGCCATCGGGCAGGGCAAGGTGTTGTGCGGCTTGTTCGGCCAGTTGGCGGTCGAGCTGTTTGCTGGCTTTGATGCCGAGTTTGCGCAGTTTTTCGGCGCGGGTCACGAGGTTGCCGCGGCCTTCGGAAAGCTGTTTGTAGGCGGCTTGGTATTGGTTTTGCGCTTGCTCGATGTTTTTGCCGACGCTCTCGAGCGTGGTAACAAAACCGACGAATTTGTCGTAGAGTTTGCCGCCTTCTTCGGCGATGGTGAGGGCGTTTTGGTTTTGCTGCTCGTTGCGCCAGATGTTGGCGACGGTGCGCATGGTGGCGAGCAGGGTGCTGGGGCCGACCAGCATGATGCGTTTGTCGAAGCATTCTTGAAACAGGCTGCTGTCGTGTTGCAGCGCTAAGAGGTAGGCGGGCTCGACGGGGATGAACATAAACACGAAATCGAGGGTGTTGACGCCGTCGATGTCGCTGTATTGTTTGAGCGACAGGCTTTTGATGTGGCTGCGGATGCTGGCAACGTGGGCGGCGAGCGCTTGTTTGGCGGCGTCGGCGTCTTGCGTTTGGGTGTAGCGCACATAGGCGGTGAGCGACACTTTGCTGTCGATGATGATTTGTTTGTGGTCGGGCAGGTTCACCAATACGTCGGGCTGCAGGCGGCGGGTGCTGCCGTCTTCTTCGGTGCGGGTGCCGCCGGCCTGCACGATGTATTCGCGGCCTTTGGCGAGGCCGGAATTTTCGAGCACGGTTTCGAGAATCATCTCGCCCCAGTTGCCCTGTGTTTTGTTTTGGCTGCCGGTGAGGGCTTGGGTGAGGGCTTGGGCGTCGGTGTGGAGTTGGTTGTTGAGGGTTTGCAGGCGTTTGAGCTCGTTTTCGAGGGTGAGCCGCTCTTTGGCTTCTTTTTCGTAGGTGTTTTGCACCAATTCGCTGAATTTGCCCATGCGCTCGCCCAGCGGCGTGAGCAGGCGGTTGATGCTTTCGGTGTTGTGTTCGCTGAATTTTTTGCTTTTTTCTTCGAGGATGGTGTTGGCGAGGTTTTGGAATTGGTCGCTGAGGCTTTGGCGCGCTTCGGTGAGCAGGGCGAGTTTGTCTTGATGGGCGAGGCGCTCTTGCTCGATTTGGGTGGCGAGGCGCTCGTTGCGCACTTGTTCGTCGGCGAGGCTTTGCTGCAGGCGTTGGTGTTCGGCTTTCAGACGGCCTAATTCCTGCTCGCTGTGTTGGCGGGCTTCGCTGATGAGGGCGGCGGTGTCTTGATGGTTTTGGCGCTCTTGCTGGATTTGGGTGTGCAGGCGTTCGTTGCGCACTTGGCTGTCGGCAAAGGTTTGCTGCAGTTCGTTGAAATCGTGTTTCAGACGGCCTGCCTCTTGCTCGCGCTGTTGCAGGTGTTCGATTTGCTGACGGGCGGCGGCGAAACGGCTGTGTAATTCCTGCACTTGGTTTTGCAGCTCGCGGGCGTGTTGCTGCTGCTGCGCCAGCGCTTGCTCGGCGTGCGCCTGCTCTTGTGCGGCAAACTGGTATTGCTGGGTGCGCTCGGTGAGGCTGTTTTGCAGGGCGGCGGTTTCATCGCGGTGGGCGCTGTGTTGCTGCTGTTGGCGGGTTTGGTAGCGGTTTTTCAGCAGCAGCCACACAATCAGGGCGCTGAGGAGGGCGGCGGCGAGGGCGGTAAGGATGAGGTGGAGTTGGGTGTCGGTCATGGTAGATAAATATTTAAAGAGGCCGTCTGAAATAAAGCGGCCGTCTGAACAGGTATTTTGGGGCTACTATATCATGTTTAGATGTTTCAGACGGCCTGTTTGCGGTATGATTCAATCCGATAATATCTGAACAGGATAAGGATTGTGGGCGGATTTTGGGAAGCGGTGCTGTTTGCCATCGGGGTGACGGTGCCGAGTATGTTGTTGCTGTTTTTCGGTATATTGCTGCGCCGCAGCGGCCAGATTAACGGCGATTTCTGCACGCAGGCTGCCAAGCTGGTGTTTAATTACGGCATGCCGCTGCTGTTGTTTGTTAATCTGCTCAAAGGTGAGATTCATTACAGCGAGCAGTTGGTGCTGCTGGCTGCGGGTATCGGTTCGACGTTGATTCTGTATTTTGGCGCGGAGCTGTATGCCTGGTTTTTTGTGCCGGAAGTGCGCAATAAGGGTGTGTTTGTGCAGGGCGTGTTTCGCGGCAATCTGGGGATTATGGGCTTGGCGTTTGTGCAGAATGCTTATGGCGACGGCGGTTTGGCCGCGGGTGCGGTATACATGGGCGTGGTCACGATTTTGTTCAATATATTGGCGGTGATTACGCTGAGCCGATCTGCGGAAGGTTCGTGGGCGGCCAAGATGAAGGTGATGGGCGGGAAAATCCTCACCAATCCGCTGATTATGGCGATTGTGCTGGCGTTGACCTTGCAGGCGCTGCATGTTGAAGTGCCGCGGCCGGTGCTGCAAACTGCGCAATATGTGGGCAATATTTCGCTGCCGCTGGCGCTGATTTGCGCGGGGGCGACGTTTGATATGAAGTCGATGTTGAAGATGTCGGATATTTCGCTGCAGGCGAGCATCGGCCGTTTGGTGGTGGCGCCTCTGGTGGCGGTGGCGGTGGGGCTGTTGATGGGGCTTAAAGGTGTGCCGATGGGGGTGTTGTTTCTGATGACGGCCACGCCGGTGGCGGCGACGAGTTATGTGATGGCCAAGGTGATGGGCGGCAATGATGTGGCGGCGGCGAATATTACCGGCATCACCACGCTCGGGGCGCTGTTTTCGGCGGCTGTCGGGATTGTGGCGCTGCGCAGCTTGGGTTTGATGTAGCGTAAAGCACGCAGGCCGTCTGAAGCCGATAATGGTTTCAGACGGCCTTTTCTTTTTGCTGCGTTCAGACGGCCTCGTTATCCGGCTCTGGTTGATCGGCTGCGGTTTCGGCTTGTGCGGCGGCAAACCATTTGCCCACCACTTCGTTTACTTCTTCTTTACCCTGCTTTTTCAGGCTGGAGAAAAGCTGTACGCTGATTTGCTGGCGTTCGGCGTAGGGTTTGAGGGCTTTTTTGACGGCGGCCAGCATTTTGATTTGTTCGTTTTTGGAAAGTTTGTCGGCTTTCGACAACAAAATGTGCACCGGGCGGCCGGTGATGTGGAAAAAATCCAGCATCCGCACATCCAGGTCTTTGAGCGGGTGGCGGGCATCCATAATCAGCACCAGGCCGATGAGCTGCCGACGCTGCTGCAAGTAGTCGCCCAGCAGTTTCACCCAGTGGGCGCGGATGGCTTCGGGCACTTGTGCATAGCCGTAGCCGGGTAAATCGACCATAAAGCCGCCGTTGGCCAGCTCGAAAAAGTTGATGTGTTGGGTGCGGCCGGGCGTTTTGGACACATAGGCCAGACGCACGTGGTTGGTGAGCGTGTTGATGGCGCTCGATTTGCCCGCATTGCTGCGCCCGACAAAGGCAATTTCGGCGCTGGTGTCGGGCAGGTCTTTCAAATGATTGACCGTCGTAAAGAATTTTGCGTTTTGAAAAAGGTTCATATGTAGTAAAATTGTGTGAATTTAGTATAGAATACCATGTTTATAGCGTCATCGGTTTGGCCGGCTGCAAAATTCGAGTCCGGCGTTGAGTATTAGGAAAAGGGTATTGTGCGGCCGTTCGGGCTTGCCAATGCTGTAATCAGGAGCACTTCCATGAAACGTTTTACCTTGTTGGCTCTGGCGGCTGTGGCCGCGGGCTCGGCTTTCGCTGCCGAACTGAAAGGCGATGTTGCCAAGGGCAAAGAAATTGCCACTAATGTCTGCGCGGCCTGTCACGCGGCAGACGGTAACAGCGGTATTGCCATGTATCCGAAGCTGTCGTCACAGTTTTCAAACTACATCTTCCACCAAACCAAAGACATCAAAGAAGGCAAACGCACCACCGGCGCGGCAGCCAGCATGGTGCCGATGGTGATGGGTTTGTCTGATCAGGATATCGCCGACGTGTCGGCTTTCTACGCCAAGCAGTTCCCGAAAGCGGGTGAAACCAATCCGAAAGAAAATCCGGAATTGGGCGCGAAAATCTTCCGCGGCGGCTTGGCCGATAAAAAAGTGCCGGCCTGTATGTCGTGCCACGGCCCCAACGGTGCGGGCATTCCCGGCGGCGGCACGGATATCGCAGCCTATCCGCGTTTGGGCGGCCAACATGCGGCCTACATCACCGAGCAGATGAATGCCTACAAATCCGGCCAGCGCACTTACGGCATCATGAACGACATCGCCCAACGCATGTCGGATGAAGATGTGAAAGCCGTTGCAAACTTTATCCAAGGTTTGCACTAATCCGTTAGGGCGCCAACCTTAACAGGTAAATAAAAGGCCGTCTGAAAGCAGATATTCTTTCAGACGGCCTTTAGGGCATCATGAAGCCCGGCCTGCAGGGGTTGCCGTGCAGACTTTACATGCGGCGGGGTTTATTTGACGGGCTGTTCTGCTATCATGATGCGGATTTGCCTGTACCGGCCTGTCCGGGCGCCGGAAAGCCCGCTGCCACGCTCAGGCCTTGCCTGATTCATCCAGTATTGTTGTATAAATTCTACAGTTATGACCAAACCCAAACCTGCTGTTCCGTTAATCCGCCGTCCGTGGTTTGCTTTTTTAAGCTCCATGCGTTTTGCCGTGGCCTTGCTGAGCCTGCTCGGCATTGCGTCGATTATCGGCACGGTATTGCAGCAAAACCAGCCGGTGGCCAATTATCTGGTGAAATTCGGCCCGTTTTGGACGCAGATTTTCGGCTTCCTCGGCTTGTTTGACGTTTACGCATCGAGCTGGTTTGTGGTCATCATGCTGTTTTTGGTGCTCTCCACCGGTTTGTGTTTGTGGCGCAATATTCCGCCGTTTATGCGCGAAATGAAGTCTTACCGCGTGAAGGCCTCCCGCCAATCGCTCGCCTCCATGAAGCATACCGCCGTGCTGGATGGCGGCTTGTCGCCTGCAGTGGCGGTGCGTTATTTAGAGGTGCAGGGGTTCAGCAGTAAAACGGTTACGCGTGAAGACGGCTCGGTGTTGGTGGCGGCCAAAAAAGGTGCGATGAACAAATGGGGCTATATTTTTGCCCATGCGGCGATTATCGTGATTTGCTTGGGCGGTTTGATCGACAGCAACCTGCTGCTCAAGCTCGGCATGCTCACCGGCAAAATCGTGCCCGATAACGATGCGGTGTATGCCAAAGATTTCAAACCGGAAAGCACGCTCGGGCGCGGCAATATTTCCTTTCGCGGCAATGTCAACATCACCGAAGGGCAGGGCGCCGATGTGGTGTTTCTGAATGCTGACAAAGGCATGTTGGTGCAGGATTTGCCGTTTACCGTGGATTTGAAAAAATTCCATATCGATTTTTACAATACCGGCATGCCGCGCGATTTCGCCAGCGATTTGGTGGTGACCGACAAAGAAAGCGGCGAAAAAATCGAACGCACGATTCGCGTCAACCATCCGCTAACCCTACACGGCATCACCATTTATCAGGCCAGCTTTGCCGACGGCGGCTCGGATTTGAAGTTTAAGGCTTGGAATCTGGCGGCCAAAAACCGCACGCCCAACGAAATGGACGCGGTGTCGATGCGCCAGTTTCCGATGAGCTTGGGCGGGCGCGATTACCAGCTGGAATTCGACCAGTTTACTTCCATGAATGTGGAAGACATGAGCGAGCCGGACGAGCAGAAAGCACAAAGCCTGCAAAGCACGGTCAACGACGTGCGGGCGGTGCGGCAAGACAAAAAATTCACCAATATCGGCCCGTCGGTGGTTTACCGTTTGCGCGATGCGGCGGGGCAGGCCGTGGAATACAAAAACTACATGCTGCCGCTGCTGCAGGAAGGCGATTATTTCTTCATCACCGGCACCCGCGAAGGCTTGGAGCAGCAATACCGCTGGCTGCGCCTGCCCGCCGACCGGCAGGGCAAGCTGGATACGTTTATGGCCTTGCGCGAGCGCATCAATAATCCTGAAGCGCGCAAAGCGATTGTGGCCGCCGCCACCCGCGACACGTCGGAAAATATCCGCAGCCAGTTCGGCCAGGCGGCGGAAAATACCTTACGCATTTTTGCCGATGGCGGTTATCTGGCGCTGAATGACTTTGTGTCGCAGAATATTCCGGCAGCCGAGCAGGAAAAAATGCAGGGTTATTTTTATCAGATTTTATACGGCAGCATGAACGCCGCGCTCGACGACACCATCCGCCACTACAATCTGCCCGAGTGGCCGCAAGACGAGGCGCGTAACCGCTTTTTGCTCAACGGCATGGATGCCTACACCGGCCTGACGGTTTATCCCGCACCGATGCTGCTGCAACTGGACGGCTTTAAAGAAGTGCGTTCTTCCGGCCTGCAAATGACCCGTTCGCCCGGTGCATCGCTGGTGTATCTCGGCTCGGTGCTGCTGGTGTTGGGCACGGTGTTTATGTTTTATATCCGTGAAAAACGCGCCTGGCTGCTGTTTGACGGCGGCAGAATCCGCTTTGCTATGTCGTCGAGTCGCGACGAACGCGACCTGCAAAAAGAATATCCCGAGCACCTGCAACGCTTGGAACAATTGGCGAAGGACTTAAACCATGAATAACCTCTCCCATACCGGCAAATTGCCCGAACATGCGCTGCTGACACATAAGTCGTTTATCCGCCGTCTGAATGCTTTCGACTGGCTGTTTGCGGCGGTGATTGTAGCGGTTGCCGTGTTTGCCCAAACCCATATCGGCCACCACATGGACGGCTATGAGATTGCCATTTTGTGGTTCAGTGCGGCTTCCACCATCTTGCTGGGCTGGTTTTTCAAACCGCTGCGCTGGTTTGTGCCGTTGAGTTTGGGTTTGGCCTATGCGGCGGTGCAGCTTTACGGCGGTGACATCGGCAACGGCGAAAGCTTTCTGCTGAAATATTTTCTCAGCAGCCAGTCGGCGATTATGTGGCAGTGTGCGTTTGTGTTTTTTGCTTGGTTTTGCTACATCGTCGGGGCATTTGCCGCCAAACGCAGCCGGGTGGAAACCAATACCTTGCTCGGCATGGCCACCGCGTTTGCGTGGGTATCGGCTTTGGCGGGTTTCACCGGCTTGCTGGTGCGCTGGCACGAAAGCTATCTGCTGCGTCCGGATGCGGGACATATTCCGGTATCCACTTTGTATGAAGTGTTTATCCTGTTTATGGTGATTACCGCGCTGATGTATCTTTATTATGAGAAAAAATTCGCCATTCAGAAGCTCGGCGGCTTTGTATTTGCCTTTATGGCCGCGTTGGTGGGTTTTGTGTTGTGGTACAGCATTTCGCGAGATGCGCATGCCATTCAGCCGCTGATTCCGGCTTTGCAGTCGTGGTGGATGAAAATTCATGTGCCGGCCAACTTTATCGGCTACGGCGCCTTCTGTATCGCCGCTATGTTGGGTATTGCCGAACTGGGTGCGCTGCGTGCCGAAGCCAAAGGCAAACAAAGCTGGCTGCCGCCCTCGCAAGTGATTGAAGAGGTGATGTATAAGGCGATTGCGGTCGGTTTCCTGTTTTTCACCATCGCCACCATTTTGGGTGCGCTGTGGGCAGCCGATGCTTGGGGACGCTATTGGAGCTGGGATCCGAAAGAAACGTGGGCGTTTATCGTGTGGCTGAATTACGCGGTGTGGCTGCATTTGCGCTTGGTGGCCGGCTGGCGCGGTAAGGTGTTGGCATGGTGGGCGGTTATCGGTTTGTTTATCACCGCATTTGCCTTTATCGGTGTGAACATGTTTTTGAGCGGCCTGCATTCCTATGGTGCGCTGTAAGCGCCTGCCCTCGGGCGGCTTGCATTTTTCCGCTAAACTGTTACACTTTATTCACTCTTAAATTTAAAGGCATTTACACCCCACCATGAAAGACGCAGAGCAGAGCAGCTTATCTGAAGACGCTCCTTCTTACGGCGTAGTGTATATGCAAGAATCAGGCAGCCTGAATTCCATCGGGCTGCCTGTTGTTGTTTTCAGACGGCTTAAAATCGATTAGGCCGTCTGAACAGGATTAACAAGGATATCAAACATATGGATTTCAGTTGGCTTGCCGAGCCCACAACCTGGATAGGCTTTGCAACGTTGTTGGTGCTCGAAGTGGTGCTGGGCATCGACAATCTGGTTTTTGTGGCGATTTTGGCCAACAAGGTCAAACCGGCGCTGCGCGACCGCGCCCGCATCACCGGCTTGGGGCTGGCGGTGGTGATGCGCATCATCATGTTGGGCTTTATGGCCAAAATCATGACGCTCACTCATCCGTGGTTTTATATCGGCGATTTTGCGGTGGCGGGCAAGGATTTGATTATGCTGCTCGGCGGCCTGTTTCTGCTCTACAAGGCCACCACCGAGCTGCACGAGCGGCTGGAAGGGCATAATCAGTTTCATGTGGCCGAAACCAGCAAAAAACACTCGCCTTTTTGGGGCGTGGTTGTACAGATTTTGATTCTGGATGCGGTGTTTTCGATTGACTCAGTGATTACCGCCGTGGCGATGGTCGACCACATTGTAGTGGCGATGGCGGCGGTGGTGGTGGCCATGAGCGTGATGATTTGGGCGAGCAAACCGCTGACCGAATTCGTCAACAATCATCCCACCGTGGTGATGCTGTGTTTGGGCTTTTTGCTGATGATCGGTTTCAGCCTGATTGCCGAAGCCTTCCATTTCCATATCCCGAAAGGCTACCTCTATGCCGCTATCGGTTTCTCGATTCTGATTGAGGTATTCAACCAAGTATCGATGAAAAACAGCCGCCGTCAGGCCTACAGCAGCAGCACTTGGCGCCAACGCACCGCCGACAACGTGCTCGGCATGATGGGCATCCGCGAAGCGGTGATTGCCAAAGCCGGTGACGGTGAGCTCGTCGACAGCAGCCATTTCGAAGAAAACGAAAAATCCATGATACGCAGTGTGCTCACTCTGGCCGAACGGCCGATTCTCGGCGTGATGATTCCGCGCCGCGACATCGAGCGGCTGGATATTTCGCAAAGCAAAGACGAACAAAAAGCACAGCTGCAAAACACCCCCTACAGTCGCCTGCTGGTGGTGGGTAAGGCCGGGGTCGACGAGCCGCTGGGCTACATCAACAAAAAAGACCTGCTCACGCAAATGCTCGATGGCAGTGAGCTGAACATTCAGACGGCCTTGCGCCAGCCCTTGGTGTTGCCCGACAGCACCACCGCACTCAATGCGATTGAACTGTTCCGCAAGAGCAGCGCCGATTACGCGCTGGTGGTCGACGAATTCGGCGCCGTGCTCGGTATGGTGACGATGAAGGATTTGCTCGAAGCGATTGCGGGCGAGTTCCCCGAAGAATTCGAGCGCGAAGATGCGCCGTTGATTGAAGCCAACACAGAAGACGAAAGCCTGACTGTCGACGGCAGCCTCGAATACATGGAGCTGGCGCGCCAAATCAACCTGCCGCGCCAAGACGACGAGGCCGATTACCACACCGTGGCCGGGCTGATTATGGAAGAGCTGCAAACCATCCCCGATGTGGGCGACAAAGTCGATTTCCACGGCTGGCGTTTCGAAGTGTTGGAAAAAGAAGGCCAGCGCATCGAGCGCGTGCGCGTGACTCCTGTAGACGAGACGGAAGAAGGGCTTTAAAGCGGCAACTTACCTGTCGGACGGAACTAAATGCATGCCATCGGGTTCGAAAAGTCAGGATGCCAGCCATCGGGTGAACGTTTCAATGCCCGACGCAATCCGTTAACTCAACCGATAAGGAGCCGATATGCGATTCTCAACTGTGCTTTCATTTGCCGTCGTAGCCGCCGCTTTGGGTTTAAGCGCCTGCAGTGGTGAAAAACAAACCGTCGATGCCAACACCACACCCGCTGCCGGTGTCGTGCCCGCTTCCGCCCCGGCAGATGCCTCAGGGCCGGTATTGGTGGAACCTGCTTCCGATGCTTCTGCCGCCCATTAACGGCAACCTGTTCAGGCCGTCTGAAACGTTTCAGGCGGCCTGAATGTTTTTTAACCGGGTAAGCGATACAACAGCCGCGTTTTGCCCGGTTGCCGTTTTTCAAGCATGATTTGAGACCTTTACAAAATTACTATGTGAGTCATCGCCAAACACTCAATTCCGTCATTCCGGCGCAGGCTGGAATCCATTTCCGCTTGAAGCCGCTTTAAAATCAACAAGCTGAATTTCGATAGCCGGATTCCGGCCTGCGCCGGAATGACGGGTTTATTGGCTATTTTCCAAGAAGAATTTATTTTGCAAGAGCCTCGATTTATAAAGAGCCGACAGCGGAAGGTGCGGGAGGCTTTACAAATAAATTTGTTATGGTATAACATTTATTTGTGTTTGAAGACGGCAAATCGATAGACGGCATGTGCCCGAGCAGGCAGAATAGCCGTTTAACCCGGATTTTGTCATCGACATGTTTGCGGTATTTCACTATGCCGCGTTATCTGAAACAGGATTGGAGCAATCATGCATTTGAAACAGATTTCCGCTTTGTCGGCCTGCGTGCTGGTCTTGGGTTTGAGCGCCTGCGGCGACAAAAATGTGGCCGAAACCGCCGATGCCGCCGTGGCAGCTTCTGAAGCCAAAGTAGCCAATATGGCACCCGCCGCTGCTTCCGAAGCGGTTAGCGCTTCCGAGGCAGCAGGTGAAGTGCAGCAAAGCGGCCCGGTAAAAGCGTTTACTGCTTTCGGCAGCAAACCGAAGGGTTGGCGCGTGGTCGTGCGCGGTGAAGCCGAAGAAACCGGCAACCGTCTGGCGCTGGAAGGTGAAGACCTGCCGGAAGCCGAAATCGACGCTACCCGCTCTGCTTATGCCAAAGGTGTGGAATTCAGCGGCAATGTCGGTGAAACCGCCGTCAACCTGAATATCCGCACTCAAGAATGCACCGACAGCGAGGGCAATAAATACGACAGCAAAGCCACTCTGGATTTCGGCAGCACCGTATATGAAGGCTGCGCGGTGGACGGCGCGGTTGAACACGCACCGACTTGATACATCGTTTGCTGAATAGAAGAGAGGCCGTCTGAACGGAAAATGTTCAGACGGCCTTGTTTGTTTTTTAAATCGTTTTGTAATGCCCGAATTTGTCACGCCTATGCAGATGCGACAAAAAGATATTTTGCAAAAGTTTCAACCTGTATCGACAGGCAATAAGGGAGGGGCAGGTCAACACTCCGTTTGATAGTTTGCAATCCCAGTCAGTGACTGAGCCTGTATGAAGGTTCGGTTGCAATTGCCGAGCAATCGAACACAAAACAAGGCCGTCTGAACAAAAATTCAGACGGCCTTGTGATGTGGTCAAACAGTCGAGCAGCATGGCATCAATCGTTCACATCATGCGGTTGCTCAAGCCGGCAAACCGATTGCATTACACGCCCGCAGCGGCTTTCAATGCGGCGGCTTTGTCGGTGCGTTCCCAAGTAAATTCCGGCTCTTCGCGGCCGAAGTGGCCGTAGGCGGCGGTTTTGCTGTAAATCGGGCGTTGCAGGTCGAGCATTTTGATGATGCCTTTCGGGCGCAGGTCGAATTGTTCGCGCACGATTTGAATCAGTTTTGCTTCGTCAACTTTTCCGGTGCCAAAGGTATCGATGGCAATCGAAGTCGGTTGGGCGATGCCGATGGCGTAGGAAATCTGAATCTGGCATTGGCTGGCCAAACCGGCGGCGACGATGTTTTTCGCCACATAGCGGCAGGCGTAGGCGGCGGAGCGGTCGACCTTGGTGGGGTCTTTGCCGGAGAATGCGCCGCCGCCGTGCGGGGCTGCGCCGCCGTAGGTATCGACGATGATTTTACGGCCGGTGAGGCCGCAGTCGCCTTGCGGGCCGCCGATAACGAAGCGGCCGGTGGGGTTAATCAGGTATTGGGTTTCATCGGTGAGCATGTCGGCAGGCAGCACCGGCTCGATGATGTGTTTTTTCACCGCTTCAATCAGCTCGTCGCGCTCGATGTGCGGCTCGTGTTGGGTGGACAACACCACGGTGTCGATGCGCTTCACTTTGCCGGTTTCGGCATCGTAAACGCAAGTCAATTGCGCTTTGGCATCGGGGCGCAGCCACGGCAGCGTGCCGCTTTTGCGCACTTCGCTTTGGCGCTGCATCAGGCGGTGGGCGTAGTAGATGGCAAACGGCATCAGCGTGGGGGTTTCGTCGCAGGCATAGCCGAACATCAGGCCTTGGTCGCCTGCGCCCATATCCAAATCCACGCCTTCGCCTTCGTTTACGCCTTGGGCGATGTCGGGCGATTGCTCGTCGTAGCACACCATCACCGCGCAGCCGTCGGCATCAAAGCCCATTTCCGAGCTGTTGTAGCCGATGCGTTTGATGGTTTCGCGCGCCACTTGGATGTAGTTGACGTGGGCGTTGGTGCTCACTTCGCCGGCCAACACGCACAGGCCGGTGTTGACCAGCGTTTCGGCGGCCACGCGTGCGGCGGGGTCTTGCGTGAGGATGGCGTCGAGAATGGCATCGGAAATCTGGTCGGCCACTTTATCGGGATGGCCTTCGGAAACCGATTCGGAAGTGAATAAAAATTCGCTCATGGATTTCGTTCTTTCTTGGGTGGGGCGGCCGCTGTCGGGTTCAGACGGCCTGCCTGCGGGCTGTTGCAAAAGCGGGGCTACACAACATAGTGGATTAAATTTAATTCACGACAAATAGCACCGCCACTTTTGGGGTTGCCGCATCCGATATGGGCGCGGCGGTGTCTGCATTGCTTGTTCGACGGGCAAAAAAATGCCCGCATCAAGCGGGTTTGGATTGCTCTGGCGAGCCACATCGGTTTTGTAACCGTCCACCTTACCTTTCCGTGTGAAAAGCAGGTTGGCATGGAATTCCCAACTCTTAATGCAGCGCAGATGATAGCAGGTTTTCAGGGCGGCAACAAGATGGCGCACGCGGTCGGGCTGCGCGTTTGGCGGGTTTGAATGCGGGTTGGGCCGTCTGAATTTCAGACGGCCTTTGCGCGGCGGTTTGGGCTTTGCGCCGATTTCCATTACAATCGGGCAACACCATTGATGCAGACCGATTATGCAGACGCTTGTTATATTCCTATTCAAATGCTTGGCCGCGCTGCCGTTGCCGCTGCTGCATATTTGCGGCAACGGGGCGGGGGCGCTGGCGGCGTGTGCGTTGCGCAAAGACCGCGAACGGGTGCGCGCGCACATGCGGCAGGCGGGTTTGGCGGCGACGGATGCCGATATCCGCGCGGTGTTTCAGGAAACGGCCAAGGGCGGTTTGGAATTGCCGGTGGCGTTTTTCAGACGGCCTGAAGCCATCGAGGCTTTGTTTACCCGCGTGCACGGCTGGGAATATGTTCAAACGGCCTTGGATAAGGGTGAAGGTTTGCTGTTTATCACGCCGCACATCGGCAGCTATGATTTGGCCGGACGCTACATCAGCCAGCAGCTGCCGTTTCCGCTGACGGCGATGTATAAGCCGCCGAAGCTGGCGGTGTTTGACGCCATCATGCAGGCGGGGCGGGTGCGCGGCAAGGGCAAAACCGCGCCGACCAGCATTCAGGGCGTGAAGCAGGTGATTAAGGCGCTGCGTGCGGGTGAGGCGACGATTGTGCTGCCCGACCATGTGCCTGCGCCGGAAGAGGGCGGCGATGGTGTGTGGGCAGACTTTTTCGGCAAACCGGCGTTTACGATGACGCTGGCGGGCAAACTGGCGCAGGTGAAAGGCGTGCAGGCGCTGTTTTTCTGCGGCGAGCGGCTGGCAGGCGGGCAAGGCTTTGCGCTGCACATCGAGCCGTTGCAGGGCAGTTTGAATGGCGATAAGGAACACGATGCACGCCTGATTAACCAAAATGTCGAAGCGTGGATACGCCGCTTCCCCACGCAATATCTGTTTATGTATAACCGCTACAAACACCCCGCAGGCGCGCCGCCGAGGCCGTCTGAAACATCGGCCTGAAACATCGGCGATTTCTGTAAGCCGACCATCCGGTTTGAGGCCGTCTGAAATGTGTAACAGCGTTTCAGACGGCCTTTACATTTCGTTGTCGTTTATGTCGGATACATGTGTTTGAATCATCTGGCAATCATGCGGGTTTGCTGTCAGAGTTTGTGTAATTAAATGTAATTTTGAAATTAAATGCTATTAAATTTTCAACAACGGCATTTCATGATTTATATCGGTCTTGTTAAGAAAAATAAATTTAAATTTGATTTAAATCACAATCAACCGTTGCGCAAGTCCGTAAAGTGCAGTTACATTTTCTTACATTCAAACGGCTGTTTTGGCACCGCAAGAATAAAAATGACTCAGAGAATCCGTTAACAAACACTTAATGTAGGAGCAAATCAATGGAAAACTGGACGCAGACAATGGGCGCAGGCCCGTTGCTCGGCATCGCCCTCGGCGCGATTGCGCTGATTTTGGTGCTGATTATCAAATTCCGCGTGCACGCGCTGGTGACGATGGTGTTGGTGAGCTTGCTCACTGCGATTGCCACCGGCCTGCCGATGGGCAGCATCGTCAATGACGTGTTGGTGAAAAACTTCGGCGGCACGCTCGGCAGCGTGGCGCTGCTGGTGGGCTTGGGCGCGATGCTCGGCCGCTTGGTGGAAACCTCGGGCGGTGCGCAGTCGCTGGCCGATGCGCTGGTGCGTATGTTCGGCGAAAAACGCGCGCCGTTTGCGCTGGGCGTGGCCTCGCTGATTTTCGGTTTTCCGATTTTCTTCGATGCCGGTTTGGTGGTGATGCTGCCGATTGTATTCGCCACCGCGCGCCGCATGAAAGCGCCGGTATTGGCTTACGGCTTGGCGTCTATCGGTGCGTTTTCAGTGATGCACGTGTTTCTGCCGCCGCATCCGGGTCCGATTGCCGCTTCCGAATTTTACGGCGCAAGCATTGGGCATGTGTTGCTGGTCGGTTTGCCGTTGGCGTTTATCACTTGGTATTTCAGCGGTTATATGCTCGGTCAGGTGTTGGGCAAACGCATTCATGTGCCAGTGCCGGATATTTTGAGCGGCGGCCAGCAAGACAACGACCAACCGAAAACCCCGGCTTCGGCAGGCACGGTGGTCGGCATTATGCTGATTCCGATGCTGCTGATTTTTATGAACACCGGCTTGGCGACTTTAATCAGCCAACAAGTGGTCAGCGCCGATGAAACTTGGGTGCAAACCCTGCGCATGATCGGTTCGACGCCGATTGCGCTGCTGATTTCGGTATTGGTGGCTTTGTATGTGTTGGGCGGCCGTCGCGGCGAAAAAGCCAGCGCGCTGGAAAAAACCATCGACGGCGCACTCGGCCCGGTTTGCTCGGTGATTCTGATTACCGGCGCGGGCGGCATGTTTGGCGGCGTGTTGCGCGCTTCCGGCATCGGTCAGGCGCTGGCCGACAGCATGGCGGGCTTGGGTATTCCCGTGTTGCTGGGCTGCTTCTTGGTGGCGGTGGTGTTGCGTATCGCCCAAGGCTCGGCCACCGTGGCGCTGACGACCGCCGCCGCGCTGATGGCACCCGCCGTGATGGCTGCGGGCTACACCGATTGGCAGCTGGCTTGTGTGGTGTTGGCCACGGCGGCAGGCTCGGTGTGCGCCAGCCATGTGAACGACTCCGGCTTCTGGCTGGTCGGCCGCCTGCTCGATATGGACGTGCCCACCACCTTGAAAACGTGGACCGTCAACCAAACCCTGATTGCCGTTATCGGCTTTGCCCTCTCCGCAACCGCTTTTGTGCTGCTGGGCTGAAAGGAAACCTGATATGACTCAACAACAAACCGTACATTTCGTGGTGATGGGCGTGTGCGGCTGCGGCAAAACCACCGCTGCCGAAGCCCTGCAAGCCGATTTCAACTGCCCTTATGCCGAAGGCGATGTGTTCCACACCCAGGAAAACCGCGACAAAATGGGTGCAGGCATCCCGCTCACCGATGAAGACCGCTACCCGTGGCTGCGCAATCTGCGCGACTGGATGAGCGAACAGGCGCAAAAAGGCGAGCCTTACAGCGTGGTGACCTGCTCGGCGCTGAAACGCCAATACCGCGATATTTTGCGCGAAGCCGAAGGCAAAGTGGTGTTCGTCCACCTCGCCCCGCCGCACGAAGTGAATCTGGCGCGGATGATGGCGCGCAAAGGCCACTACATGAAAGCCGAAATGCTGGCTTCGCAGGAAGCGATTTTGGAAGAATTGGGCAGCGACGAAGCCGGTGTGCGCATCGACAATGCCGGCGAGCCTGCCGAAGTGGAAGCCGAAATGCTGGCTTGGGTGCGCGCGCAGAATTTCAGCGCCTAAGGTGATTGGTTTAAGGCCGTCTGAACGCTAAATCAGTGTTTCAGACGGCCTTTTGTCGGCACGAGTCGATGTGAAGGCAATATGAAACCTTTGCAAAATGCTATTGCAGCATTGCAAAACTACCGAACTCCGTCATTCCGGCGCAGGCCGGAATCCATACTTCTCGCGAGATTGTTTTAAAATCAAATTCCTGAATCTTGGCAGATGGATTCCGGCCTGCGCCGGAATGACGGGTTTATTGGCTATTTTCAGGAGAAAATATATTTTGCAAAGGTCTCAATCAATATGTTTAGAGGCCGTCTGAAATATTTCAGACGGCCTCTGTTCATCATATAATAAGCATTTCCCGCAACCTGCCGCAAAGGCCGTCTGAAAAAAATGACCACCCCGATTGTTTACTGCGCCGACACGCCCGCCGATATCCGCCGCCAAGCCGAAGCGTTCGGCCTGCATGCCGCTGCCGCCGCGCCCGACAGCGGCGAATACCTGCTCACCGATGCCGACGGCGTGTCGCTTTGCCGCGCGGGTGAGAAAGGGCGCGTGCAGGTGGACTTTGTCAGCGGCGCGGCGCAATACCGGCGCACCAAAGGCGGCGGTGAGCTCATCGGCAAGGCCGTCAACCACACCGCCGCGCCGACCGTGTGGGACGGCACCGGCGGCTTGGGGCGCGATGCGTTTGTGTTGGCTTCGCTGGGCTTGCGGGTTAACGTGTTCGAGCAACATCCTGCGGTGGCCTGCCTGCTGGCCGACGGCCTGCGCCGCGCTGCCGCCGATGATGCGGTTGCCGACATTGCCGCCCGCATTGCCCTGCATACCGGCGACACCTGCGCGCTGATGCCGCAGCTGGCCGCCGCCGTCGGCCGCCCCGATGTGGTGTATCTCGACCCGATGTATCCCGAACGGCGCAAATCGGCGGCGGTGAAAAAAGAAATGGCTTATTTCCACGGCCTCGTCGGCGTGGCGCAAGACGAAGCCGCGCTGCTGGCCGCTGCCCGCGCCGTGGCCAAAAAGCGCGTGGTGGTGAAGCGGCCACGTTTGGGCGAATTTCTCAACGGCGAGCCGCCCGCCTATCAATACAGCGGCAAAAGCACGCGTTTTGACGTGTATCTGCCCGATTTCCCTGCCGAAGCGGAGCAGGCCGTGTGAACATTCAAAATAAATGCTTTAA
Source organism: uncultured Neisseria sp. (assembly GCA_964451565.1). GTDB lineage: Bacteria > Pseudomonadota > Gammaproteobacteria > Burkholderiales > Neisseriaceae > Neisseria. The sequence goes on along the minus strand of CAYVIS010000006.1, from coordinate 74 downwards.
TTTATCGGGTAATTTGATATAGTAGATTATAGTGAATCAGGACAAGGCGAGCTCGATGCTGTGCTGGTTCACTA